>JBDRWI010000074.1:0-10274 GCA_039802265.1 Caldifarciminota bacterium
GGGCATCGCCACGATTTGATATTTCAGTAAGTGCCTTTAAATAATTCTTTAGCATTATTCCGCACTCATTATACTATTCGCATAGCCCGCCAGGTCGCAGATGAGCATTAATTGGCGGTAGAATTCAAGAATATCCTTTGATTTGAATAAAAATCTTCTTGCTGAGACCCTTTTTAATCCGGGTAGGCTCTTTATCGCATCACCAAAGAGTGAATTAATCATCTCAACTTCCGCATTTATTGGGTATTTAAACTTAAAGGGCTTCAGTCTGTTTATCTTTCTTACTACCCGCCCCGCCTTTAATTCTATTTCCTTCTGAACATCAACTGGATGACGGCATTTTGCACAGAATCTGGAAATACTGGATTTGGTAATGACTGTTTCAACTCCAGGCCCAAAAAATCTTTTAATCTCCTGAATAAGTTTATCATCACCCGAAACCAATCCTAAAGGAACACCGTAATGCCCCGCAATCCCTGCATTTATCTCGGATTCTCCAACATACTGCCCATTTATTTTTATATTATAAATCAAACTTGATGAATAAGAATGGTCCATCATTCCTGCTTCAGTGCCGACCATTGCATGATAGCCAATAAAGAATACTACATCAAAGTTTTCATTCAGCCCTTCCATCATATAATAGTTTCGCTGAGTTCCCTTTATCAGTTCCACGCCAGGTTCAAGTTCTTCAATCAAAAGATTTTCACCTGAGGCGTGAGAATCACAGATAAGTATCTCACCAATCTTTAATCCACTCTTTTTTACCCCGCGTATTGCAGAATTGACTTCCTGAGTAGCGATTCTCCGAATCCGTAATAAATCCGGTGAGTCCTTTCTCATTTCCTTCCAGGATGTTACACCACTTATTCCTTCCAGGTCAAAAGAGATAAAAAGATTTATTCTTTTTGCCATAGGCAATTATATTCCAAATGAGTGCACTGTCAATCAGTTTGGGCAATTGCAGTATGTCAGTGTGTGGTCATATCTTTATACATTAACAATCAGGATTATGTAACCTTTTCACTTTTTCGCAAAAGTGAAATGCCCTTTTTAGGGAGAGGGATGAGGGTTGGGGTTACGGGGGTTAAACACCTGATGATATTCGTGAATAAATGGTTTTTTAATAATATGTGTAAAAATTACACTCTGGTATCTCATAAAACATCGCATTTTTGCCTGCTTGTTTAGACTACAAAATATGTGTAAAAAGGAAACACTTTTGAATTTGATGTCTCACAGATTATCTTGAAATTTCAATAGTTTATTCGGGCAAAGATTTTGCCATTTAAGAAGTGTAGATGGCTCTCAATACCTTGCACTTGAGCATTGACTTCTTAAATATTTTATGTAAAATTTATTATAATGAGAATAAGGGAGAGCATCTCATTTTATCTTATCTATCACCGCAGAATGAATCTAAAAATAATCTATGGCAGTGGGGTTCTATCAAGTTTATTGAAAATTCTGAAGGCTATTTCTAAGCAAAATTTATAAGGTTTGTCTGATTTTGCTCCGCGACACCGGAGCATAATAAATATAGTGTCAAAATCCATTTTTTGTCGGATGAATCTGACCGCTACAAATTTAAAGGTGATTGTAGCGGTGCGATTCATCGCCTCATCCTCTTCTATCCTCTCCCTTGAAGGGAGAGGATAAAGGTGAGGGTGAGATAATGTCATGTCTCTGGTTCAAACCAGAGAATAAAATGGGGGAAAAAATGAAATTAAAATACTTTATTATAATAATGCCTGTAATCTTGGTCTCACTGATATCCGCACAACCACTGAGATGGGTGAGGATAATAGATGGTCCTGGCCCCACTAGTGAATCTATTATGGATGCAGTAATGGATAATGCACTAAATGTCTATGTGACCGGACTTTACAGCAATGTCTCAAGTGATGACATCAGAACAGTTAAGTATGCCGGTAATGGCAATGTGGTATGGGATAAGATTTATGACGCTGGTGGGGCGGATGGCGGAGTGTCAATCTGCCTTGATAATGAGGGCTATGTTTATGTTGCAGGCTGGAAATGGACTGGTATACACCAACTGTTGGTGATTTTAAAATACAATGGTCTTAATGGCGAACTCCAGTGGTCTTCTTCTATTCTCATGCTTGACCCTTATCAAAATGATATTTGTTGCCGAATTGCAGTGGACGATGTTAATGGTTGTGGATATGTTGCTACGCAGGTAAATAATTTCGGTGATTATGACGGCTATTTGTGCCAGTTTAATATCTACGACGGTTCCATAAATTGGGGCTATCCTTATACTTATGTGCCTGGTTCAAGGGACTCGTGGCGAGATATTGTGATAGGTAGTAATGGCTATGTCTATGTCACGGGCTATGCAGATGACTGGTATCATCATACCATTACTGCAAAATATAATCTTGATGGTGTACGAGAAGAAGTTGCTGACTATTTTTTTGATTCAGGTGGCAGTGGTATAGACCGGGATAATAATGGCTATTTATATGTAATATGCGCAGGGGTGTATGGTGGTGGTTATAAACAGCCAACCGTGCTGAAATACGATGAAAATCTCAATCTCATATGGAGATATATCCTTCCTGATAGGGGGAGGCCAAAAGATATCGTCGTTCATCGCACTACCGGCACATCATATGTAGCCGGATGCGTTGAACGCCTTGAAGGCGGAAACTGGTATACAAATGCATTGACATTCGCTGTTAATACCAGTGGCAGTCTCATCTGGAATAGGATATATGGGAATCCTTATCTGGATGAAATTTGCGAGGAAGTTGCCATTACCAATAATTGCGTTTATGCGAGTGGATATGCCGAGCCCACCAATACCAATTGTGATATTCTTACATTATGCTATACACGCTCAAACGGGGCATTTCGCTGGGCAGGGTTATATGATTACAACGGTGGTGATGATGAGTCGTATGCAATTTCAGTAAAAACAGGATTTACTGCAACCAACGCTTATATTGTGTCGGCGGGTAAAACACACTCTCCCCTTGCGATGATAACCCTGATGTATTCTTATAATGAATTAGTCTCTGATACACTCAGCGGTCCACAGGGTGGTGAATCACCAATCCCACAATCATTTTATCTAAAAGAGATATATCCAAATCCTACAAACGGTGAACTGAGAATAAGATTCAATACCCAATACCCGCAGAAGGTCGGAATCAGGCTCTACGATGCTACCGGTCGTTTGATTGCGGTTATCTTTGATGGCGAAGTGCAACCTGGACTCAATGAGGTATCCTATTTGCCCGGGGATATTGCCAATGGTATCTACTTCGTCCAGATTATCACCGATGGCTACTTAAAAACGGAAAAGATAATCTATAAGAAATAGTTTATAACCGGTGGGCACAGGTTCTAATCCTGTGCCCACCAGATAGATTGGCAAAATAGTTGGGGAGGCAACATTGAAGGTAAGATTGAAGACATCAATTCTCTTACTTTATATAACTTTAATTTCAACGCCTGTACGACTCAATGCCCTGGATTCATTGAATGTAAAGTGGCTCGGTAGTTGTCTGGGCAGTGCCTCAAGAAAGGTTGCCTACAGTGAAATAGGAAACAATCCCTATCTTTTTGTGCTCCTTCATGGTAGCATATTGGTCCTTGACCTTGCCAATCCCAATAGCCCTCAAAGAGTTATTGAAATAGGCTATCCTGGTGAACCAAGTTATGGCTGGGTTGGTGGATTAACCGTGGTTGATACAATGCTCTATCTCGCCTGTAATCCATACGGCCTCTGGATTTTCAATGTTACCAATCCCTGTGCTCCGGTCAGGATAGGCGCTTGTATAACAGCAAATGAGGCATCTGGTGTGGCAGTTCAGGGCGACTATGCCTATGTGGCATCGGATACCGGGCTTACAATTGTGGATATCTCGCAACCCACAAACCCAACCGTGGTATGTCATTTGCTATTGGCTATATCGCCACAAGATGTCCATCGGGGATGTGATGTTGTGGTTTCCGATACCATTGCTTATGTCGCCGCACATAGGATGGTCGCAATTGTAAACATAGCAGACCCACACTCACCAGCCATTATCAGTACCTGGCACCCTCACCTTGGCATCGGCTGGGAGGATCATTTTTTCCAGATTGATATCCAAGGGAATTTTCTATATCTCGCTGATATGCTCTGGGGTTTTTATATTGTTGATGTATCAAATCCACAATCACCCGTGGCGACAGACAGTGTAATGACTGGTTGGGCTCTGGATATAGTGGCGGCAGGCAACTTTGCATTTGGTGCTGCCGAAGAAGACGGACTCTTCATAATGGATATCTCCAATCCTTATGATGTCAGAGTTATGAGCATTCTTGATACACCCGAGTCTGCGCAGGGGGTTGATTGTTTTGGAAACTATGTTTATGTAGCTGATTTACATACCACCCTTGTTGTTGATGTATCAAACCCTTTAGCCCCCAATATAATCGGGTTCTATGATAACCTAAATTACTTTGCAATAGATTTGGCAATCTCAGGGAATTATGCTTATGTGGCCTACGGAATTGAAGGTTTAAGGGTTGTGGATATTTCTAATCCCCTATCACCCCAGGAAGTTGGGTCTTTAATGATACCTCAGGCAAGGGGGGTGGCAGTGGCTGGCAATTATGCCTATGTTGCATCAAGTGCTGTCGGTTTGAGGATTGTTGACATATCAAATCCGCTTTCTCCTTATGAGGTCGGCTTCTGCGATACCATTGGAACGATTTCGCAGGTTACGATTGCCGGAGACTATGCATATGTAAGTAGTGCTGTCAATTTTACAAGGATAATTGATATAAGCAATCCATCTGCTCCGGTCGTTGTTTCTTCAATACCGGGTTGTTATAGCAGTGGAAAGATTGTAGTAGAGAATGGATATGCATATTTCCCGAATGCATTGGAACTAATTATAGCTAATGTGGCTAACCCTTATACGCCCTATATCATTGGTGTTTTTTCAGAGAATTACGGTTTGGGTATTGCAGTTCAGAACAACTATCTCTATACAATGGTTATAGACAGTTCCTACTTTACAACCGACCCTTTTGGCGTGGTTGATATATCTGACCCAAGTTCACCGGTTATTCTGGATACGATGTATTTCCCACCCAATCTTAAGGCAGGTTCCGGAATGGCAATTGCAGGAGATTATGTTTATGGAAGCGAGGCGTGCCGCTGTCCTGTTTGCGTGATGGATATTTCTAACCCGGTAGACCCGATGGTTTCAGGATATTACGCCGGGCGATTTATGCATGATGATGTTTGGCCCTCCTACCAGTTGAAGGTTATAAATAATAATATCTATGTAGTATGCGGGCATAACGGTCTGATGATTTTTCACTATACTGGTTCACCGGGCATAACAGAAACTATGGATGATACAATAGAAGCCTCAAAAATTGAAATAGAGGCATTGCCAAATCCTTTCAGAGATAAGTTATCCCTTAAATTCCATTGCCCTAACGGGAAATCCTTAAATTCATTGAAAATCTATGATATTTCGGGCCGATTGGTTAAAAAATGGGACGGTGAAACATTGAGACAACAAAACCAAATTCACTGGGATGGAACCGATGACTGCGGCAGGAGATTGCCTGGTGGGGTCTATTTCTGCCATTTTAATATAGACTCCCTCAGGGTTATTGAAAAGATAGTTCTTTTGAGGTGATGCTTATGATATTGCTTTTAACATTATTGAAATTGTCATTTACCGGTTTTAATCCTGATGGACCTATAGGGGTTAATCTTAATGGCAATAAATATGAGAATAAAACGCTGGAAGATTCGCACAGCCCCATTGATTACCGCAGCGGAGTACTCTTCTGGGATTTTGAGGGTTCTAATGGTGGGTTCAATCCAATCCCTCCTACCGAGGCCTGGCAATGGCTCCCACCGGTAGCGGGTTCTGCTCATTCGGGGATAAAGACCTGGGGTACATACGGCACTTCGGGCTATTATGACCCCCTGTGTGACTGGCGTCTGGAATCGCCTGCAATACTCCTTGATTCTGCTGGAGGTTGCACACTCTCATTTTATCATTGGTATTCTATTGACGGTCCTGCTGGAGACGGTGGAAACTTAAAGGTCTCAAACGATAGTGGTTCAACCTGGTCAATTATCTATCCACTCGGGACCTCAGCATATCCCTGCACTGCTTCCCTTGAAAACTTCGGTATTCCTGGTGAACCCTGTTATGCTGGTGATTCTTTCTTCTGGTATCAGGAGAAGTTTCTGTTGGATAACTATGCTGGTGATGAAATAATCATCAGATGGCACTTTGGTTCGGATTTTTATTGGGAAGGTTGGGGCTGGTATATTGACGATGTCCGGATAACAGGGGTAAAGAACTCCTCGGGCATAATCAGGGATGTTGGACCAATCTCTATTGACTTTCCCTACAGCAATGTATTGCCAAATATCACAATCCATCCGAAGGCACGATGTAGAAATTTCGGCTGGCAGAGCGAAAGTGTTTTAGTTTTTATGAGGATTGATTCATTAAATATTACAGTTTATTTACAGGATACAATAGTCGTAATTGAACCATATACTGAAACCACAATTACTTTTGAAACCTGGACAACGGGCGGCTCTGGGGGTATCATTTATGATATATATACATTTACCCAACTTGATGGCGACCAATATCCATTCAACGATACCCTCCATCAACATACCGTAACTTCTTTTTCTTTCTGGGAATCATTACCTGCACCATTTCCACTACCGAGTTCTGGACATTCACTCGCTTCCTATGATAACGGCACCTATATGGTCTTTGGAATCCATACCCCGGGTAATTACTTGGATACGACTTTGATTTATAATATTTCTGCTGATATTTGGATTGGCGGACCGAAAAATCCATTTGGCTCCGCTTCTTATGGGACAGTAAATGTAGTAAATGGAAGATTCTATCGGATTGGCGGCACCTGTAATTTTCCAAATCCCTTGGATAGAGTTGACATATATGACCCGGCTTCAAACCTATGGATTTCTGGTTCACCGGCACCCACAGGATTGATTGACCATACAAGTGGAATATATAAAGATTCTCTTATTTATATCCTGGGTAATGGCAACTGGAGTTACCCAACGAGTAATCTGGTTTATATTTATGACACCTATACAGATAATTGGATAACTGCAAATCCATTCCCGGGGCCTGGTCGTGGTGCCTGTGCCGGTGGAATTATTGACTCTTTCATCATAATTGCCTGTGGATTTAGAGATGGAGGCGAATTTTGCAATGATTATATACTCGGCGTAATTAACAAATCAAATCCGGCATTTATCACCTGGGGTCAATGGCAGGTAATTCCAGGAATGGATAGTGGAAGATGTCGGATACCCTATACAATAGATATTTTGAATAAAGAATTATGGCTTGTTGGTGGCAAATTAGCCAATAATCAAGAAACTGGCGAAGTCTGGTCATATAATCCCTATACTAATATCTGGACGAACTGGCAATTACCGAAACCGCATCCGGTTTGCAATGTAGCGCCCGTGGTTATTACAACAACCTGTTATGGAAATCGGGGTATCTTTGTTCCAAGTGGATATCATGCCAATCAATATATTGGCGAGCACGAGTTGTTCCATGTATGGAACCAATCTGTTGCAGAAGAAGAAAAGGGTAATCTCTATTCAAATTTTGCTTATTTAAGATGCCTGCCAAATCCTGTGAATAAAATGTGCATGATTAGGTATAATACTCGATGCACCCAGGATATTGAGATAAAAATATACGATGTCGCTGGTAGATTGGTTAAAAAATTGGTTGATCGAAGATTAGAACCTCAGGGTGAAAAATTGATATACTGGGATGTTTGTGATGAAAGAGGAAAACCAGTTCCTTCCGGAGTCTATTTTGTTCATTTAAATTCTGCGGAGTATACATTAATTGATAAAACAACAATTTTAAGGTGTGGTAGATATGGAAGCAGGTGATTATCAGGCGGTGGAGAAATTGATTGTCAAAAGATAGGAGAAGAAGGGGGCTGTTCTTTTTTAAGACAGCCCCCCTCAAGAATTCTGATTATGAGAAGTTTAATTTTCTTCTATATTGTAGCCTTCTGCTTTGCTACAAGATTCCAGACGATATGGGAAAAAATGGAATTCCCATCGGATACCACATTGCCACCGTTTACTTATGGGATGAGGTGTTGTGGAGTCGGTGATGTAAATGGTGATGGATATGACGATTTTTTAGTCAATAGAAAATCCAGCAATTATTTTTATGAACAAGATACTACGCTTGGTGAATATGTATATTTACATTACGGCAGAAAATTTTTGAATATTGTACCGGACTTACCATTTTTCCATCATCATATAAATGGAGGATTTGATTATTGTTCAGATGGTTTTGGTGTCTTAACAGTAAGCGGCCTCGGTGATGTCAATGGCGACGGATACGATGATTTTTCTATCGTCGCCTGGCGTGCTATAACAGATACGATGTCGTGGGGCGACATTGCGCAGGGTGGGAAAATATATATCTATTTTGGTTCTGCCTTTCCTGACACTATTCCCGAAATGATTATAAAAGGACACCCAATTTCCTAAATTCCCAGACTTTTAGGCACTAGGATTTTCAATTTCTCTACGATCTCTTTTTGCTCTTTTGTCATCTCTTGAACAAGAATGTCGTCCTCATATACCTTGCATTTCAAGTTCCTCATTGTCAATAAAACTTCTTCCACGGTATATTCAGTGCCAATTTCCTTTTTCAAAAACACAAATACAATGAGTACTACAAATAACAAAAAAAGATAACCCCTCAATGTCGCCTCTTTATGAACCCGCAGTGGAATTAAATTCAAATCATCCTTTGAGAACCTAAATAACTTTTCCGCCATCTCGCGCATATAGTATAATGGCACAACCTCATCTTCGCTTATCTTAAAAGAGGAAATGAGAACCATTACACCCTTTCTCATTAACTCATATTCAATCTCACGCTCATCCTCAATAAAACTCTCATCCATCACTTTCAATAACATCTTTTTAATCTCTCTCCCCTTCCGCTCTGGATCAAGAATAATATACGCATATACCTCACTCCCAAATAAATATACCCTCTTTCGTTTAATAAATAATACCCTCTTCCCATACCTCACGGCATGCTTAACCCGCTCTAAATCCCGCACCTCATTTCTAATCAATCGTCTATATAACTTCCGTGACGATGGTAATCTTGTAAGAAACGGTAGTCTCCCTTTATATAACTCCTTAATATTCTCCTCTGAGAAAAAACCAGCATCAATAAGCACAAAACCCCAAGAAATTCCATATCTCTTTAACTCTTCAAGGGTAATTTTGAGTGAAGAAACATCTACCACATTGCCAGGAAGATACCTGAAGAAAAGAGGCAAAGAACTATTCTTTTCAATAACAAAAAGGAATTTAATCTGCTTATCAACACTTTCATCATGATAACCCCACACACTCAAAGAACAATGAATTTGATTAGGTAGTGCCGTCGTATCAATAATAATCCCCTTCTGTAGGTTTTTTAACATTCCGATATAAGCGCTGAAAAACTGCCTTTGTAAATATTCATCCCCAAATGCCTCTAAAGACTCACTTACCCGCTGTGAAGATATTTCCACATCTCTAAATAATATTTTTGCGAAATTCCCTTCATACCAAACTCGGGCATACTTCATCGCTGAGGGATTACATAACCGGTAAAAAAGCAATGCCAATAAATAATTAGTTTCTCCTTTAAATATTTTTTCAACAATTGGTAAAAATTTTATCCTCTTAAGGAATTGGTAAATTAAGTAAGTATCACCAAAATCTAAGATTAGCTTTTCCTTGCCGTCTTTGGCCTTTCCTTTTTTGAATATCTTCTTTCTTTTATCAATAACAATACCGAGGTATTTAGTTTTCTGCCGTGGCTTTTTTAACGCTTTATCCCAAACAGATACCACCTCATAAGCATATTCCTGCCGACCGAACTTTTTATATCTAATAAAACTCATAATGCCTATATAGGCATTATATAAATTTTTTAGAAAATGTCAAGCATGTCTTGTAACCCCTCGTAAAATCGGGTATTGGCGAGCGTAGATAGAAAAAATAAATTAAATCCTAGTGCCTAATTTTTCGAGAATTTGGGGGTTATCTCCCATATGTCTCTGCTGGGTATTGTAGTATTTTATCCAACTGTAAGCAATCAAAAATAGGGAATTGATATCTTTCATCTCAAGCCCAAAGGGAATGTATAACTCCTCATCATCGGTCCGGTGACTCCGCTCCA
>JBDRWI010000075.1:0-10118 GCA_039802265.1 Caldifarciminota bacterium
AATTATGAATTTAACGAATGAGATTGCTTTGCCCCAACGGGACTCGCAATGACAATTCGGATTTCGAATTGAACAGCGCATTAGCAAGCTAATGCACTCCTTTCTCCGATCCACCGAGGCTCTGGTACTCTATCCAGCCCCTTTTTACCCCTCTTTACCCTTCTTCTTCTTTCTTTACCCCTATTTTAAAAGAACTACTTTCTCAATCTGCTTATAATCTCCAGATTCCAGTCGCACAAAATAAACACCCGCGGGCAATCTACGGCCCAAATCATCATTACCAGACCAGATGATACCTGATGTATGATTCAGGATACAGGATTCAGGATTAAAGGATTTTACAACACGACCTGCAACATCGTAGATCTTTAAAGAGATTTCGGATTGCGGATTACGGAATGTGGAATTATTTGGAATTTGGGATTTGGTGCTTGGAATTTGGAATTTAATCACGCAGTGATTTTTGAATGGATTGGGATAGACCAACAATTTTAAATTTTCTCCTTTAAGTCTGGCTTCTGCGGTTTCTTTAATCGGTGTCTCTTCATAATATCTCACTTCGGCACGAATATTGAAGTTATAATATTTTCCATTATGTATGGGTTCTTCCCAGGATTCGCCATCAAGTGAAACATAAGACCGATGGGCAGCCCAGTTTCCATTATCTACACCGATTGGATAATAGGCATTCTGTGTGTAAATAATGACCCAGAAATCACCCTTTGATTCCATTACTACTGGTGAATTTAATCCAATGTAATTCCAGCAATGATGCGATACCCCGCTCTGTGAATGAATAATCTCATTAGGCATTCCATATTCATCTGTATCATAAATTAAGAGTTGATAATTGAATTCATGATTCATAAAAGCAATGACCCCGGTAACAGTACAGGGTTGGACAACATAGAAACGCACTCCTGCATAAAAAGGCGGATCGTCAGGATAACCCCAGAATGAATAAGGTGCACCATCGTACTGGATTGTATCTATAAAAGCCCAGTTTCCAATACCTCCGTATATTCCCATTGAGTCATTATACATACAGCCCCTTAAATATTCGTCCCATACAGTAAGGTCAGCAACTTCAAGATTAGAATAAGAGTTATCATAATATGTGGGCTTTGAGGGATGGTATATTGCGATTCCATAGGCATCAGCATAGGTATTATGTTTTTCTATCACTGCCTCATCCACTCCATTTATTACCAACTGGGCGACATTCTTCAGATAATCAGGAAGGCTCGCTGATTTTATCCTTCTTGCAAAATCATACAGGTCAATGTGGGAATATTCATAAAAATTTTGTGTTGCTGAACGAACAGAATTGATTGTATTAGTATATCCTTGATCTCTTGCCCTCATCAGTTCTAAGGCAAATGTATCAATCTTCGTATTAAGTTCAGTTATTGCCGAGAGATCAACTGCTGAAAGCGTGGGTTGGCTTGTGCTATTAACAATACTTTTACCTAAATCTGAAGGGCTCATTGCAGGATTAAGGGTGAGGTCTTGTAAAAACCCTGCGTAATACCAGCCATCAGCAGGTTCTGTCTCTTCTGAACCTACCATATAACCTGCGTATGGTGATATATTCACCATCACTTCCCACATCTGCATAAGGCAGGCGTCAAAGCCCAAAACATCTACATAACCAATCTGGAAGAGTGCCTGACGCAGTTCACCTCTTGCGACAGAAATTTCATTGCCGCTTGATTCGTCATAAGAAATGCCTTTTATTGGTTCAATAGAATCAACTCCCCCGCGCCAGCCATCCCCGTGATTCCAGATAATCAGAAGATAATGATTCGCAGGGTAATTATTTTTAACCCAGGTACCAAATTCTGCGAGTGTTGAGGGGGCACCCATATCAACTTCACCGATATCTTCAATCAATTCCGAATTAATGATATTTGGGTCATTGTCATGGGTTACATAGTACCGGCGGCAGGTGGTCCAATCGCCATTAGAGTTGTTATATCCCACAGCGCGGTCAAACTGCACTATAATATTTATCTCCGAAGTAGAACCGATTGCTTCCATCTCATTAAAATCTCTAATACCGTATGTCTCAAGGTTATTATCACCGTTTAAATAAACCATTACTGTCCACTGTGCACCGATTAAAAAGGACAGCAACCACATCCTATCCTCCTTTTTTTTAAGAAATAAACAGGGGCTGGCTTTTTAAACCAACCCCTGATATTTTTTGAAATTTTTGTTTTAACTGTTTTTAAATGTTCTGGAGGGTCTATCATCTCATCAGGATTACCTTTTCTGTTTTCTCAAAGTTTTTGTCTTCAAATCTCACGAAATAAATTCCAGCAGGAACCTTTCGACCGAAATCATCAACACCGTTCCAGACGACCGTTGACTGTTCACCATTTACAGTTAACCGAGAAAAATCTTTAATCACTCTACCTGTTACATCGTATATAGCAAGGCTAAAGCCTTGCCCTACATCTGTTTGGAGATTTGTTTGGGATTTGGTGCTTGGAATTTGGAATTTAATCACACAGTAATTCTGGAATGGATTCGGGAAGACCGAGAGCGAAGGGTTCTGCATTTCAGAGTTAGATTTGACTATTTCTTCTACTCCATATCCCCAGCCGAGATTCTGAACCATAAAATTCAGAACATAGAATCCACCGGAGTCACTGCGTGCACGATAAATATATGGACTATACTCATAATAGAATTGCCAGAAATTTAATGTATCAGGGAGATACCCCATTGTGGCTTCAATCAGCAGTTCTCTTCCCACCTTGAATTGATGTGTCATTTCAGCACCGATTGCTGACGCTACCTGGAAAGAAAAGGCAGGACCACCGGGAATCTGCCCGGAAAGTTTTCCAGCGAGATTTCCCTTTGAATATAAAACATCTTCATGAATCTGGGTCTGGGCAAGGTATATATACCAGCCACCCTGGACCCCTTGGGTAATTGAATAGATTGGATGATTGACAAATAGTAACTCTTCACTGGGAATAGGATAACCATTGGGATAGACATATCCCCTGGGATAAGTCGTTATATCACCAGGTTGTTGTATGGGCAGGAGCAAACCCTTAGGCAAATACTCAATCGTATCCGCGTATATAAGATAGTTTTCAACGGTCATCGGCATATTTCCGGATGCCTTGGGTACAGCGAGATTGATGGTGTCCTGATGGAGTGTATCCCCTAATAGATTTCTGGGGTCAAAGATTTTATAGAAGAAGCCATCATAATATGTCCTTGTAGCCATTACAATATTATGCGGATAGTTGCTGGATATTTCATACCAAGAACCCCAGGTAAATATTCTGCTTTGTTTGAGATTTCTTTTTACACCCATCTCTATAGACATAGAAATATTTGCTTCAAATAGACTCCCGGGGAATTTAATACCGTATCCCATCGTTGTCTGTGCAGTGAGTGCAATCGTTGCATTAAGATTTTGGTTTTGCTGGTATTCTTCACCATACCTAATAGTGCATTCACCATCAATTATTCCATTGTGATATGGGGGGAGTGATATAACGAGACTGGGCCAGAGTTCAGAAGAACATAAATAAGGACCACCAGTAAATATCACCTGTGCATTATCACCATCCCAGTCGGGCGCACTTATTTTCCTCGGATTGGTAGTCCCACCGAGGTTGAATGTGCCTTCAATACCATCATAATTGAAGACATCTATCTTTCTATCATCCCTGAGCACTAATATTTCCTCATATCGGTCAGTATCCTTGTTGCCGCATGCGACATCTATATCTCCACGATGGGTAATGTCAAGCACTTTTATTTCCACAAACACACTATCCTCAAGGTCATAATCATAGATATGGAGTTTATCGGTCCAGGGCCAGCCACAGGTCTCAAGAATAACCAATTCTTCCTGTATATCTTCCTTTAGATTTCCGGCAGAAAGTGCAACATAAGAGCCTTCTTCCAGAGGATTTATAAATGCCACAGAAGATTTTGTTGCTCCATTTTCATCAATAAGTACCATAATGAGACCTTCTTTTGCTGAAGTTAAATAAACTACCTCATCATACTTGTCTTTATCTATGTCCCCACAGCAAATATCATAAACCCCGCCCGAAATATACTTGGTCTTTAAACGAATCATTGATGAGCCTGTCCATTTCCACCAGAAAATGCTGTCCTGAGAGGCGGTGATGACTTCGCATCCTGCATGGATTGAATCATCAAAATAATCGCCAGCAGCAACATACTTCATTCCGCTTCTATCAAGCGTAAAGCTCTGACCCTGCCAGGAGGTTCCATTGTGCCAGTTGATATAGACTGAATTGTTATAAACTCCTATGATTTCATCCTTGCCTGAGTTATTCAGGTCAGCGCTGGCAACATCAAATGGAACACCAGGCAGTGCAAAAGATGTCTGATATGCATTTGCCTCGGGTTCATAGATATCAAAATATCCATTTCCCTCATTGTCAATGATTACGACCTCATCATTGGCAATGAGTTTGAACCGTTCTCCCAGGGGCTTTGCCCCGTAGAGAAAAGAGAGTGTTAAAAAGCACAGACCAATTATTAATATCTTATCTTTAAGCATACTACCTCCAGTTCTATTAACTCTATATATAGCAAATTTTATACCTGGTAAAAACTGCCGAAATTACGAGAGTTTTTTTCTTAATGGTCTTGAATTTGTTCAGAAAATGGACAAAAATTTTAGATCTTTTTAAATGTTTTGGAAAATAGCAAATTCTCTGTTCAAATTTTGAACAATGGGATGTGAAATTATATTAAAATAAATGTAAGGAGTGCTGTTTACTGTTTTAAGGATTGGCTTTTTGTATGTTTTAATACCTTATAGAAAGTTGTTCTACTGATGCCCAATTCTTTTGCGGCCTTTGATATATTGCCGTTATGGAGAACCAGAGCCTCATTAATTAACTCCAATTGTAGTTGAAGGAGATGTTCTTTGATAGAGAGCGGAGTTTTCTTGAATTCAATACCCAAATCCTGAGGTTCAATTATGCCTGTGTTATTATGGATTATTGCCCGCTCAATCCGGTATTTTAATTCGCGCACATTCCCTGGCCACTCGTAAGATAATAGGGCTTTTTTAGCTTCTTCACTCAGTCCTTTGATAAATTTCTTATAAGCCGGGCAGAGGATTTTTAAAAAATATTCTGCAATCGGTATTATGTCTTCTTTCCGATTTCTTAAGGGAGGCAAATAGATTGTCAGGATATTCAAGCGCTGGAACAGGTCATCACGAAATCTTCCTGCCTTTACTTCTTCCTTCAAGTCTTTGGTCGTTGAGGCAATAATCCTTACATCTACTTTCAACTCTTTTTCACCACCAAGCCTAAGGAAACTTTTTTCCTCTATTGCCCTTAAAATCTTTGCCTGGAGTGATAATGGAAGATTGTTGATATTATCAAGATACAATGTTCCATTCTGAGCAATTTCAATCAACCCGTGTTTACATTTGTATGCCCCAGTGAATGCCCCTTTTTCATAACCAAAGAGTTCACTTTCAAGTAGTGTTTCGGGTACTGCGGCACATTCAATGGTTAGAAATGGTTTATCTTTACGGTTTGATAGCTCATGAAGTAATTTCGCCACAAGGTCCTTTCCTGTGCCTGTTTCACCAATTAGTAAGACACTGGTATGCAGGGAAGAAAAGGTCTGTATCAATTGCCGGAGGGAATTTGCTGTTTCACTTGTACCGACAAACATTTCAATCTTGTGCGCTAATTCCTGCGGTACTTGACCTTTCAGTTCGCCAAGGCTTTTGTGGTGTTCACTCGTTTTTGAAAGAAGAAAGAGTTTATCCAGTTCTTCGGCAGTTTTTGTGGGGTCAAAATGGGCTGTGATTTCCATGATGCCAATGGTTGTATTTAAACTAATTTCCTTTCCGCTGAGGAGAAATTTTTGATTTTCAATTTTTTTTCTTATGCGGATTGCTGTTTTCTCAGCATCCTTAAGCGATGTTCCTGGCAAAAGCACAATAAATTTATCGCCACCATAGTGAAAGAGAAGGTCATATTCGCGGAATAAACCTTTAAGGAACTGTGAAAAATTCATCAGAATTAGATTACCATTTTCATATCCAAATATTTCATTTATTCGTTTAAAATTTGTTATATTAATGCTAATCAGACAGGATGATTCTTTAAATCTTTTAGCCTTCAGATGCTCTTCCTTGATACGCGTAAAAAGGTAGTCACGATTGTAAAGGGAGGTGAGGTGGTCCTTTATCCCCGATTCACGCAAGTTGATCTTTTCCAGATTAAGCGTGATAAAATAAAATAAAGAAAGCAGTGCGTTCTTTTCAAACTTTGTAAATTTGTATATCTTGACCGTATCAAAATAAAATATACAATATAATTTCTTTCGGAGGATAACTGGAAAACAGATGATGGTACCGATGGTCTGTTTTCTTATGACTTTTGATGGGGTATATTCTTTTATTACCATTTGATGTTTCATGGTCACTTCATTGATTACATTCTGGATAAAAGGTTCTGTTTCAATCTCTTCAGATTGAATATTTCTTGTTGTGTGAATATTTAATCTTTTATTTTCACCACATAACAACACAAATCCTCTGTTAAATTTAAAGTGGATAATAAAGGTATCTAATAGTTTATTAAGGGCCTCTTCAGATGATAGATTTTCTTCGAGATGGCTCTTTATTTCGCCGATCAGAGAAAAATATTTATCTTCGTTTATAATTTTTTTTTCCACTAATATTTAGTATAGCAATCTATTTTGAAAAATCAAGTATTTAAGTTTTTTATTTTATGATAACCAGCTTTCTGATTTCTCTCATTTCCTTACTTTCATAACAGAGAAAGTATACTCCATTGGGAATTTTAATACCTTTCCTATTTTTGCAATCCCAGACCTGCTGTTTTACTCCTGACTCAAGTTTGAATTCATTCAATAAATTTCCTGTAGCATCAAAAATTTTAAATTGTGCATTTTTGTCTGATGACTTGGATGGGAAGGTGATAATCAGTCTTTCCCTACAGGGATTCGGCGTAATGTTGAAATTATTGTTTGGTTCTGAATTGTTTAATTCAGCAATATCTACAAGTCCTATACGAATGGTGTAATTGGCTGAAGAAGTATTATTTGCCCAGACAATCAAACCATACCAGTCATTGGTTGTTACATTGTAATTGAATGATTCGTCACCCCCTGGACCACTTGCATCAGCATATGCAACCATGCTTGACCTGCCCGCATAATAAGAAGCACTGTTTGATTTGAAGAGTCCAAAACCCAAATCAGCGCTTCCCGAAGTTATATCAAGGTAAAAATTGAGATTAAGAGGCGCACTCCCAATATAATAGTCAAAAATTTCAACCACATCTCCGGCATCCCAGGTGGCAGAATATGAATTTGGATAACTGAAGGATTCTGTGCCATCCTCATACTCAACCGTTGCCCCACTTGTTCCTGAATAGCGGAGAACATATACTGCATCAACACCGGTAGGGGAATGATTATAATCAGCAACAACAAAGTCAATCGCAGTTCCGGCCAGAGAAGAAGATGCAAGGAGGGTGCCAAAACCGGTATCAGAATATAATCTTATATCCCAGTCTGAACCAGTGCTGGGTCGGACTCCTGCGGCTGCCCAGTAGACCGATGATTGATTGTATTGGTATTTTCTTGCCTTGGGATAAGGATACCCAACGGATTGTGTGATATCATCAGATAGTGTATAGACACCAGGGTCCCAGCCTACGTGTCCTTTTGTATAATATTCTATAGCATTTACGATTCCACCTCTCATAATACAGGAATTGTTCGTGAGGCAGTTATTTTCACAATTTTGATTCTCATAGCCATTCCGGCTCTCGGTACAGATGCAATTGGACGAGGAATATTCATCAAAGGCATAGAAATTATGGCCGGTTTCATGGGCACATACAACATCCATATTATTTATTCCATAACCATCATTATCATAGGTCATTACAAGAAATGGACCGCCAAGATATGCGTAGGCAAAATATCCGTCAGGGAAACACCCATTAGCGTCATTATACGAGTTCACAACAAAGATTGAATGTGCCCAATCGGTCCCGTAGTTGCTCTTTAGCCAGTTGTTGAACCAACTCACCCGTTCAAAATAGGTACCGGACGGTGCTCCAATCGCATCCATACAATCGTTAATCCACAATCCTTCTTCATTCCAACTATTACGATTTATAGGTTCGTATCTTGTTGGGGTCTGGGTATAATTGTAGTAATACAAAGAAAAACTTAGCGTGACAGGCGGAGTTTCACTACTTGCCCAGGTTACCCATCGTTGAAGTCCGGCAGATACTTCATTTATCACATTGTCTCTCAAAGTTGTGGTCCAGTCTTCAGTGTTTGGGTCAATCTGCCCATTGCTTTCGGGAAAAAAGATACAGGCTGCGACGCTCCCGAACATATAATCTGATTGGTAGCGATAATTTTGGGGTGGAATGCGCATATCATCTTTTATTGGTTCAATCCCTGGCAAAGGAATATTTTCATCCAACTCTCCACGTATGAGTTTATTCCAGTAGTTAATTGCGGTGTTTGTTAAATCATCCTTGTATGGTACATCATCAGGATTTATTTCTTCAAAATATATTCTGTCAATGCCTTTGATCTCAAGGATTTTAACTCTATCCTCTTTGGTCGCTCTTATTAAGGCACAGTGTGGGGGCCAGCGAAGGCCACTTATGTTAATACCAGATTTTTCCATCTTACCCAATATTTCATTCATTTCTTGCGGAGTGTTTGAATTGAGTATTATAAATGCCCAGCCTTCGCTCAATTTCTGTTCTGATTTTACACCTGTTTCAATCTTTTCCGGTCTCGGTTCAGTTGGTTTCACACGCCTGCCACAGCAGAGTGATTTCTTAATCTCTCCTGCAGGTGTTGGAGAAATTATTTTATCACGCTGTGCCCAGAGTAGGAAACTTATGGTTGTCACCAAGAGAATAGCTTTCTTCATATATCACCTCCTTTTAATCATTTATAATTTCAAAATCAAAAAAGTCAAGAGTAAAAAGCACATAAATGTGATTTATTTTCAAATCTGTGATTCTATTTCAAGAGTATCGTTTTGACTTCTTTGTGAAAATCTCCTAAGTTTAATTGCATAAAATAAACCCCCGCAGGAAGTCTGCGACCTGAATTATCATCACCAGACCAGATGATACCTGATGCATGATTCAGGATACAGGATTCAGGATTAAAAGATTTTACAACCCGTCCTGAAACATCATATATTTTTATACTGACTACTGGATACTGACTACTGGCTACTTCTAAATTAATTTCGGATTTCGGATTGCGGATTGCGGATTTGTTTTGGATTTGGAATTTAATCACGCAGTGATTTGTGAATGGGTTTGGAGAAACGATAAGGGCGATTTTGTGGCTAATTTTTTCTACCTCCATAATTTCCTGTCCATC
The DNA here is from genome assembly GCA_039802265.1 of Caldifarciminota bacterium. Taxonomy (GTDB): domain Bacteria; phylum Hydrothermota; class Tepidihabitantia; order SM23-42; family JAOAFX01; genus JBDRWI01. The sequence continues at coordinate 9,427 of JBDRWI010000075.1, forward strand.
GGGCCATTCAATTACCTTGCAGTAGACATCAAACCAGTGAGTGGGTATGCGGGTATCGTTCCATACGATATAAATGCGATTGTTTGCTGAGAAACAACTGGCATATGATTGTTCAGCATTGGTTGTATCATTATCAACCCGGAAATTATCACCAATCTTGTTGCCTTGCGAATCAAAAAATTGTCCAAAAAGGTCAGCATTGCCATTAGGCTGATCATCCCATAGGACAAAGAATTTCCCATCGCTGTTGGAAACAACCGAATAAAAGTTTTTATAAGCAATTGTATCGTCACTAATGATAAAATTATTGCCAATTTTCTGGAGCGTGCTGTCCAGAAACTGACCAATTATTTTTGTTAGATTTGCGTTAAGCCAGACAAATAAGTAGCGGTCAATGCCCCTTGCTCCACAGATAGGATAATACGATGCCGGTTCGTCATTAAGAATTATTGATGAAGATACTGGAATGCCGTTGTAGTCAAATTCCTGAATGGCGATAATGACTGAATCACCAGTGTTGCATGAAATAGGCACAATAAACTTTCCATTACCTTCGTCCACTGCGGACCAACCCAAATTATATCCCGAAGAATCAACATAGGGATTGAATTGATTACCATAGGGGATGCCCATAGTATCCAGAATCCTTCCGTAGATTTTATCAATGGTTGAAATATTCTCATTCCAAATCA
>JBDRWI010000076.1:0-9913 GCA_039802265.1 Caldifarciminota bacterium
TTTTACCATCAAGGGTGAAGAATCTTCTTTCTAATTCACCAATCTTTATTTTGTAGTGTCTCTGAAGATACGGTGGTAGCATAACCCTTGCTACATCCTCTATTCCATATCCTACTGTATCGGATAATCTGCCCACTTCCCTGGCAAGATTTGCAACCGAGCGAACAAGTTTAGAGACTGAATCTTCGGTTCTCTTCTGTGCCTGTGCAAGTTCTTCAACCCTTTCTTCGGTTTTTCTCTGTGCTTCTGCCAGTGCTGCCACTGCCTCTTCAAGCCTGCTAACCCTTTCTTCGGTTTTTCTCTGCGCTTCTGCCAGTTTTGCCACTGCCTCTTCAAGCCTGCTAACCCTTTCTTCAGTTTTCTTCTGTGCTTCTGCCAGTTTTGCCACTACTTCTTCAAGTCTTGTCAGTCTTTCTTCGGTTTTTCTCTGTGCTTCTGCCAGTGCTGCGACTGTCTCTTCAAGTCTGCTAACCCTTTCTTCGGTTTTTCTCTGCGCTTCTGCCAGTTTTGCTACTGCCTCTTCAAGTCTTGTCAGTCTTTCTTCGGTTTTTCTCTGTGCTTCTGCCAGTGCTGCCACTGCCTCTTCAAGCCTGCTAACCCTTTCTTCGGTTTTCTTCTGTGCTTCTGCCAGTTTTGCCACTGCCTCTTCAAGTCTTGTCAGTCTTTCTTCGGTTTTTCTCTGCGCTTCTGCCAGTGCTGCCACTGCCTCTTCAAGTCTGCTAACCCTTTCTTCGGTTTTTCTCTGCGCTTCTGCCAGTTTTGCCACTGCCTCTTCAAGTCTTGTCAGTCTTTCTTCGGTTTTTCTCTGTGCTTCTGCCAGTGCTGCCACTGCCTCTTCAAGCCTGCTAACCCTTTCTTCGGTTTTCTTCTGTGCTTCTGCCAGTTTTGCCACTGCCTCTTCAAGCCTGCCAAGGCGCGCCTCAGCGCCTTTCTGTGCCAGTGCTAATTCTTCAACCGCGGTCTTTAGGGCATTAAAATCTTCACGCGTAACCTTTATCTCGCGCACCCTCTCATCAATAATCTTGACGATTGTCTCGTAGAGTTGTGCTGTTATTTCCATTTCTGCCTCTTATAAAAATTATACTAATTTTTTTATAAAAGTCAAGGGCGAGGTAACTTTTTAATGATTTCAGGAAGGATTTTACCGACCGGTGCCATGATGTTTAGAAAGGCCAGAGGCGTAATCGGAGTAGGCTCAATATTTATCTCAATCGTCTTTACATTATTCTGTTTGGCAATTTCGGGGATTGCTGCTGCAGGCCAGACAACCCCTGAAGTTCCACAGATTATTGCTACATCCGAAGAAGTTAAAAATTTTATTGATTCATCCCATACATCCTGTGGGATAGATTCTCCAAACCATACTACATCAGGTCTCAAAAGCCCGCCGCACGGACAATAGGGCAGGGGTGTGAATTTTGCCTTTTCAACGCCATCAATCCTACCACAGTTGCAGCAACGAGTCCTGAAGATATTGCCGTGCAGTTCAAGAACATTCCTTGAGCCTGCCCGCTGGTGCAGATTATCTACATTCTGGGTTAAAAGTAAAAATTCGGAAGAAATTCTTTCTAATTCAACGATTGCGTAGTGGGCCGGATTGGGTTTTGCCTTCAGGATAATCTCCTGACGCCATCGGTACCATTCCCAGACCAGTTCAGGATTTCTATTGAATGCCTCGGGTGTGGCAAGGTCGGTTGCTGAATAATTTTTCCACAATCCATCCTTGCCGCGAAATGTTGGTATGCCGCTCTCTGCCGAGACCCCGGCACCGGTGAGGACAAAAATCCGCTTTGCACCTTTTAAGATTTTTACTGCCTCTTCAATCATAATTAGATTATATCAAAAATACCTATTATTTCAACCTGTAATTTAACCGGAATTTTTTACGGAACTGGAGTCCCTATTCCATGGGAAATCTGTGCCGTCCAGATTTATCCATTTTTTTATTTTTCAGGATGAACCGTTTATCCGCCATAAGTAGTTGCAGATTATATCCGTCAGAAAAAATGGCGTAGAAAATAAAATTCTAACGAATTAACTCCAAAGCCAATAATTTTGCAGAAAGAGGATAGAGATGAGTTGGCGAAGCCGCTTAACGAAAGATGAATTAGTAATGATCACACATCAAAGATAATTGTAGCAATATATTCGTTTGCTAACTTTTTTATGCTCAGATTGTGGTAGGTAGGATTTTTGATTTCCAATTTTATCTTATGCCTTTTTGAATCAAATCTATCACCCTCAAGATGGGCAGCAAGATGATGGTCTTTTGTTATCTTTATTTTGTAATCCTTTGGAATAAATCCTTTTACCGCAAAGTTATATAATAGTTCGCGACACCATTCAACAATCAGCTCTTCTAATGAAGGAGATGTAATTTCAATCTTTAATCTTTCTGTTGATAATATTTCTCCCTTTAACTGCGTCTCGAAGATTGCCCTGGCGGTATTGATAAATAATTCCTTCAGGGTCTTGCCCCTGACCTCAATCCCCAGGTCCGCAGTATGATTTATGTACCTGTAAGACACTGGTTAAATCTGGTGTAGGGGTTGGGATGCTGGAGACGAATTTTTAATAATACCAGAGCAGATAAAAGGCGAATGGCTTGGCATTGCCGAGTTTGAGCTCCATATAGGAATCGCCACCCGGTGGATTAGAAATGAATGTGAAGCCACTCAGTGCGGAAAGGTTGATAGAAAAGTGTTCACTTGCAAAGTGCTCAATGCCAAACCCAAATGGCAGATTGAAGCCGAACTCGGTGTCTGCGCCACCGCCTGGGGAATCAATCATAAACCCCAGTCCTCCTTTGGTATAGAGATTGGTCTTGCTATGACCCTTCAGAAGAAAGTCTCCTATACAGGAAAGCAGAAAGGTTGTCTGGGTTGTGCCATCACCCCTTAAGGTAAACTGGAAGATTGGTTCAATTGCCAGTTTTGGATTTAAGCCGATTTTTGTCACCGCAATATCAATGACGGGTAAGGGTATTCCAAGACGAGCGGATTCCAAATAGGTATCCGGGCTGAAACCCAATCCCATACCGATACGGTCCTGGATATCAACTGCACCCAGCATCATCGTCCATAAGGTTAAGCAAAGCAAGAAATTTTTCATTTTACCTCCTTCGGGCAAGTATACTGATTAAATAAAAATAGTCAAGGAACAGCAGGGCTTAGTCCTCGTTTCATTCTTGTGAATATCTTGACTTGATTAAATCGCAGGGTATAATGGATATCATGCAAAGGGAGATTGCGATACTGAAAAAGGGGCTTGTGGAACTCAAATTAAACCAGATAGATTCAGTAATCCCGAAGTTTCAGCAGTATCTTGAGGTATTATATGAATATAAAAATAGAATTCATTTAATATCCCACCGGGATTATACAAGAATAAGTTTGAAACATTTCCTGCCTTCACTGGTTGTATTGCCCCTGCTCGGGCATATACAGCGCGCCTGTGATATCGGTGCGGGTGCCGGTTTCCCCTCAGTACCGATAAAGATTTTAAGGCCCGAGATTGAATTTACCCTTTTTGAATCGGTGAAAAAAAAGGCATCTTTTCTGCAATATCTGATTGAAAGATTGGGACTTACTAAAATACAGGTGGTCAATATGAGGGCCGAGGATTACAAGGACGAGAATTTTGAACTCATCCTTATTCGTGCTGCAGGTGCATTAAAGAAGTTAGTTCCCACAGTTTATCAATTACTCAAACCAAATGGCATGGCAATATTTTATAAATCCCCGAATATCAATAAAGAATTAGAGGGGGCGAAGCAGGTGATTGAGAAGTACAGATTTGTTTTAGATGTAAAAGAGACCCTTACTCCAGTTTCACACGAGGCACTCGCCCTTGTCTCATTACAGAAACAGTCAGGCTAATATGCTCTCAATAATTATTATAAATTTTCGTATGCTTGAAAAGGTTATCAGGTGTATTAAAAGTATTTTCAAGACCCAGGATATGAGTGGAATGGAAATCATTGTGGTTAACAAATCATCCGGGGATAATGCCGGAATGGTTATCAAAAAAATTTTTCAATTTGTCAAGATTATTGAATGTAGGAAGTTTGGTGTTGCATATATGCGTAATATTGGAATTAAAAGGGCAAGGGGCGATTATCTACTGTTACTTGATGCGGATACGATACTATTAGAAGATTTAAGGCCGGCGATAGATTTCATTAAAAAGAATCCTGATTGTGCGGCACTGGGGGTGAAGCTTATCAGCCCGGATGGTGAATTACAATTTTCCTGTCGGACATTCTATGATCTGAAGACAATCATCTTCAGGCGCACACCATTAAAAGGAATTTTTCCCAATAGCGCGATAATCAAAAGGCATCTGATGATGGACTTTGATCATCAGAGTTCTATTGCCGTGGACTGGATTCAAGGGGCATTTTTTCTAATAAACCGAAAGGCACTTAAAGAGATCGGTCTTTTTGACGAATTCAGTCCTTTCGGATTTGAGGATACAGCCTGGTGTTATCGGGCATATAAGAAGAACTGGAAGATTTACTATTATCCATATATAACGGTAATTCATGAGTTTCAGCGCAGCAGTGCCTCTTTCTTCAGCAGGCAGGCATTTTATCATTTTTTAGCATTCTTGAAATTCTATTTGCGGTATAGACTTTTAGGGCAATGAATGTCATCTTTTTAATTCCCCCGGTTTCAAAAAGAAATAGAGTTCCTGAGCGGGTCTTTGGTTGTTCGTATGGTTTGTACCCCATACCCAATATATTTATCCTGACATTTGCGGCAATTCTTAGAGAAGATGGTAATGCAGTTGAAGTGATAGATGCGCCAATTATGAAACTCGGTGCAGACCAATTTTATGCATATTTAAAGACCAAAGAAAACTCTTGTTTTGTCTTCTATTCCGTAAATCTTTCCACTGAGCTTGATATTTCCATCGGTCGGCGGTTGAGGATTGACCATCCCCGCACGCCGATAATCTTTTGCGGTCCTGCACCAACCTATAATCCCTCGAGATTTCTCATTGACCAGCATACCTTTGTCATCCGGGGCGAGCCGGATTATACCCTTAAAACCATGGTTAGATACTTAAGGGGTGATCTGGGTCTTTCTTTAAAAGAGATTAAGGGCATTTCATATCTCGGCAATGATGGGATAATTGATAATCCATTTTGCGATTTGATAACCAGTCTTGATGAACTGCCCTTTCCAGCACGCGATTTGATCCGGCGCGACCAATACTACAATCCCAAATTGAAATTGAGACCTTTTACGGCAATGATTACATCAAGAGGTTGTCCTTATCGGTGCTCATTTTGTGTTCCTTGTTCGCTCACATTCGCCCGGAAGTTGGAATATCAGAGATTTTACGGTATTTCTCGTATTCCACCCGTAGCATTTTCGTCGCCAAAAAGGGTGATTGCTGAATTTGAATTGCTTAAAAGGGAAGGTTATCGGGCAGTAAGCATAATAGATGATGAATTCCTGTTAAAGCCTCAACGAGTTAAAGAAATCTGTCGGGGAATAAAGGGATTTAATATAAAGTGGGGCTGTTTGGCAAGGGCAGACCATCTCAATGATGAAGAACTTATTCAGCTTATGGCAGAGGCCGGTTGTGAATATGTGGATATTGGAATTGAATCATTCAATCAGAAAATTCTTGATGACATAAAAAAGGAGATTGATGTTAGAAAAATTCCTGATACAATCAAACTATTAAAGAAATATAAGATTGAACCAAAATTGAATATCCTCGTTGCGTCTTCTCCTCTGGAGACCAGAGAGACGATAATTGATACAATCCAAAAGGCAATGGCTTTAAAGCCCGGACTTATAATGTATAATATCTGCTTACCATTTCCCGGAACCGAACTCTATAGACGGGCAAAAAGTGAGAAATGGTTTATAAATGGAGACTACAAACCAGTGGATGTGCAAAAGGAATCAATTATTCAATTTCCCCATTTGAAAGTAGAAGAAATAGAAAGGATTGTGCGGCGGGCAAATCTGAGGTTCTTTCTTCAATTTCGGTTCATCCTCTCAAACCTAAAGATTATATTTAATTTGAGAGATTTTTTTATTGCACTTAAAGAGATTTTGAGAAAATTTTGAAGGCTGTTCCACAATGGCGGTGAGGGTTGCTACACAGCCGCTTTAAGTTTGCAATATTTTATTGTATTAGGAATTTGGAAAATTTCAAGGGACCCTCACCTTCATCCTCTCCCTTTTTAAGGGAGAGGGAAGGGGTGAGGGTTGGGGTTTCAGGGGTGAAACCCCTGATGATGTTCTGGGAAGTTCCTTATTCACCAAAATACTTTTGATTAATCATCCTGATGAATTCCTTCTGCTCTTCGGGCGTAAGTTCGTAAATTTCCTGGTAGGGGTCGGGCTGGATTTCCAGTTCCCTGGGTTGGGCGACTTCTCTGTTTTGGGGTTTTAAAAATAAGAAATATATTATACCAAACACACCCATTGCGGAAAGGACAATCGGGATTATCGTGCGATAACGGAATTTTGGCCTTGGTTTTTCGTAAGAAATTTTTTGGTGGATTGATACGACAAATTCCTCCCAGTAATTTTCGTCTATTTCTTCAAATTCGGGACAGGCACAGACATTTATACACTCGCTCAAGAAATTGAAATCTTCAGCACACAGGGGGCATTTGGCAATATGTTCAAGGATGAGCGCCTTTTCCTGCGGGTCAATCTGCCCTAAGAGCAGGTCAGTAATTTTATCCTGGATATCAAGACAGTTCATATCTTACCTTTCAAATAGCTTTTTAAATTTTTCACTGCCAGGTGATAGTTTACCTTAACTGTATTTACCGGTTTTTTTAAAATTGTGCTGATTTCCTGGTAGGGGAGGTCTTCCAATGCCCTTAAGGTGAAGACGCTCTTCTGGACATCGGGAAGTTTGGAAACCGCATTTAGAATTAACTCCCTTAACCTTTTGTTACGATATCTTTCAACCGGGTCATTTCTGGGGACCTCCAGGATTTCCTCTTTAATCTCGTCCTGTGGTTTTTGTTTCTTTAAGAAGTTTATACAGTTATTAACTGCAATTCTGAATAACCATGTGGTAAATTTGGAACGTCCATCAAAACTATTCAGGTTCCGGTAAGCCTTGATAAAAGTCTCCTGTGCCATATCCTTCGCATCCTCGTAGTTTTTTAACATCTTATAACACAAATCATGAATTTTAACCTCATGCCTTCTAACAAGTTCATCGTAAGGTTCAATTTGTCCCGCCCTGACCAGTTGAACAAGTTCCTCATCGGTGAGCTCACGATATTTAGACAATCTCTGGGAAAGGTGGTTTACCCTGTTAGATGCGCCGACCCCTTCCGGTCTCTGAGTTTTTTTATCGGCTAATGTCTGGTCGTTATCTTTATTCATAATTATTTTACATTCGCAGCTCTATGGGCATAATTCAACTGGTTTCCTCTTGGTGAGATATTCCTGAACAAATTGGGTAATCTCCTGACGCAGGTCTCGCAATGGCCTATTAAGTTTGCTTGAGAGTTTTTTTAAATCCTGATATTCAAGGGAGAATCTCTTTTTACCAGCGTATTCAAATATTTTTGTTTTTATTTTGCCATAAGGGGTTGGAACACTTAAAATACAGCGTGCGAGTTTTATTCTTGTAGTGTTCATCATCCTTACCCCGAGTGTCGTTGTTTCCTGGAATATTAAATCTATGACTTTTTGATTATCACCCATCGTCAAGACAGTAAGCATAATCCCGGGTCTTGAGTTTTTCATAATCACCGGGGTAAGAAATACCTCAAGCGCTCCCGCCTTATACAATTTTTCAAAGATAACTTCATAGTCCTGCGGATTCTGATCATCAATATTCGCCTCTATTACTCTGCATTCATCAAACAGGGTATCATTCAATTCGCCTATGAAGGTCCTTAACAGGTTGGGATATTCTTTTAAGTCCATTGTGCCGGTACCGATGCCGATGTTTTCAATCTTTTTGAAACTTATATTTTCGGTTGGTTCGGCAATGGTGCTTAAGATTGCTGCACCGGTCGGGGTGGTCAGCTCAAATGGGATGGGCAGAAATTCCACCGGAAAGCCCTTAAGTAACTGGGCGGTGGCAAAATTGAATGCGGGCATATTTCCTTCACAGGTTCTGACGAATCCCCTACCCGCTTTTAATGGACCCGTATAGACTTTACTAATCCCCAAACTATCTATTGCCAGTGTTGCACCGACAACATCAAGCAGGGTATCGGCGGTGCCGAGTTCATGGAGATGGCAATCTCTGGTTCCATGGATTCTTTTTTCCACCTCAAAGATACGCTCAATTATCCTTCTTGAAATGTCTTTTACTTTTTGGGAAAGTCTGCTTCTTTCAAGCAGGGGTAGGAAGTTATCCGCGCCCACTTCTTTTTTTATTACAAACTGAACACTTTTGGCAACGACACCAGTGCGGTTTACATTTTTTACTCTTAATTCAAATTGGGTGATGCATGCGAGATTCTTCTTTAAAAAATCCACACTCACGCCAAGGTCAATTAAAGCGGCGAGTATCATATCACCACTCGCACCGGAAATCGGGTCAAAGTATAATGCCTTCACAGACTCCTTTGTACGCCGAATTATAATGAAAATTACCTCAATGTCAATGACAGGATACCATGATAGTTTTCCCACCCTTAAAAATTCAGATTATTTCCTTCCTTGTTTCAGAGTCAGAATGGCGGATTTGCTTCTAATTCTGGAGGGGAGTTAATTCGTAAGAATTTCATAAAAGTTACACTGCTTAATTTTAAAGAGATATAAAGAACGCCGATCTTTCTTTATTAAATTCTGTTTAGAGTTAGTTGGAAAGGTTACTGATTAGGTTTCTTCCTGATTATGGTGGTGTTCATAATCGGTGCCGGGACCTGCCTCCATTCTTTTACCGGTCTTCAAAAAATAGGCATAGAGGGGGGACATATTGCGTAATTGTGTAACAATGGGTGGGAATTCATTGAGAATGTAATCCACATCTTCATCTGTATTGTATTTTGAAAGTACCATCAATACCGAGCCCTGGGCAACTGCCGGGTCAAGGTTTATTGCCTGTAATACATGGGACATCTTCAATGCCCTTGAGGTACAGGCAGAACCGCTTGTTACATAGATTCCTCTCTGGTCTAAAAATAGTAGCATTCCTTCGCCTTCTACAAATTCAACAGAGAAATTTACATTATTGGGTAGGCGAGTCTCTGGATGCCCATTCAAATATATGTATTCAATCTTCTGAGGTAGTTCTTGAATCAATCTTCTTTGTAATCTTATCATCTTTTCTCTATTTGATTCCATTTCTACAATAGCAATCTCACATGCTTTGCCAAATCCTACGATTGCTGGTATGTTTTCTGTACCTGCCCTTCTTCCGAGTTCCTGGATTCCACCATCAATGAGCGGGATGATACGAATTCCTTTCTTCAAGTATAATGCACCTGCTCCTTTTGGTCCATAAATCGTTGCACCAGCAAGGCTTAGTAAGTCAACACCGAGTTCATTCACATCAACAGGTATTATGCCGGCACTGGCAACTGCATCGGTGTGGAATATTACACCTGCTTTATGGGTTATCTCGGCGAGTTCTTTTATTGCTTGTATCGTGCCAATTTCAGGGTTCGCATGCTGGATTGAGACAAGGATTGTATCCTTTCTTAAATTTTTTTCTAACTCATCCGGAGCGATAAACCCGTATTTATCAACCGGTAGATATGTTATCTCAAATCCTTCCTGTCCAAGTCGCTTTGCTGCCTGCAATACTGAAAAGTGTTCAATACTTGAGATTATGATATGTTTACCTTTTTGTCTCTGGGCATAGGCAACACCTTTAATCGCAAGATTATTTGATTCTGAACCGCAGGAAGTGAAGATTATTTCTTCGGGACGGGCATTTATCAATTTTGCCACATTTGAGCGGG
>JBDRWI010000077.1:0-9725 GCA_039802265.1 Caldifarciminota bacterium
ATACATATCCGCAATCCAGGTTGAGTCCAGGGCACAATAACCATTTGAACAGATGGAAATTTTGTTGTAATTATTCCCATAATACTTGAAACTGAATGGCAGATTAATGGTCTTTGTCTCATCATTCAATAGATTAAGAATTGTTCCAGGACCACCCAAGTCCGGGTCAATCTCAATCCAGTTATAAGCTGGCGTCTCTGGATACCCGGTATCAGTATTGTCGTATGCATAATAGCCGTAGCCATCAGGGCCAGTAGGTGTGTTTGGATTGACGAGACCAATGATTATAGAGAATTCAACCGTATCTCTAAAGTTATTGTCCCCTGATAGTATTGTGATAAATTTAATCTCATGCCCTGGGGCAATTTGTGATGAGGCGCCTACCTTAAAACGATTACCCGAATTTGTAACTGAATCGCCAACCCCCACATTACCAAAGTCACCGATAGAGTCCAGCACCACTACCCCGGGATTTTTAGAGCGTAAAATCCCATTTATATTTGCGCCGGAAAGGTTGCCAATATTTTTTATAGTGATAGTTAAATCCGATGTCTCACCAGGTTCCAGTACCCCATTTCCACCATCAAGAATTTGACTTCTTCTATACTCAAATTCAGGTGCCTCGGCAATGAGCCAGAGAACTGAATTCCAGTTTCCCTGCGAGGAATTGATTGTTAAATTAAATTTGATAGTATGGTTATTTTTTATATTCTGAGAGGTATTAAAGACATAAGGTGAAGAATTTGCGGTTGCCCCCGGAGCAATACTGCCATAGGTTTTTATTGAATCGGTGATTGTAATTAGAGGGTCGGTAGTAGAAAGTTTTGCCGTAACATTGGTTGCAGTGGCAGAATTGCCGAAATTCTTTAAGGTTATAGAGAGATTGATTGTCTCGCCGGGATTTATCTTGCCGTTGTTATTACCATTGGGGTCAGAAATTGTGTGGCTATAATATCCAACATAAACTGAAGCGTTATTCACCAGGGCATAGCCACAATAGGGTTTGAAATTATGTTTTGTTACTGTAACAAATAATGTATCCGGGGTGGTCGTAGTAATCTGAAAGTTTGCCAGGCCACTGGAATTGGTAAATTCCACTTCCTTTATTTCATTTTTCTTATAAATACTAACCATTGCCCCCTTTACCGGTTGAGAGGAAGAGTTCAGAACCTGCACCGAGAAGGAATTTGTTCCGACCGGTATTGTTGCCTGGTGATTTACTACAAAATTCTGAGGCACATCAGTCCAGACCTCAAGGGATGGGTCGCCCAGCAGGTTGTAGGTATGGAAGTAAAAAGAACTCCCGCTGGTCCAGGTTGTATCATGAGGGAAGTTCATATATAATTCCATCTTGCCCCGATAGAGTGCCGAGCCTAAATTGTATATCTCTTCTTTTAGTATTCCCCAGTAGATTCCGTAATCTAAACAATTATTCCACCTACTGCTGGTGGATGCACCTGAGGCGCCGATGAAACCTACCGCACCCTTGGGGGTTGTGGGATTTCCGGACCTTAACCATACCTCACCAAAGCAGGGTTCAGCCTGAAAATTACCGGTGTAACAGGTAATGCTCATAACCACTGGCAATTTCCATCCATTGGTCAATGCGTACACATCGTTATTTTTAAAAAAGGGAAAGGGCCAGCCATCGAAGTCCCCCTCACCGGACCGATAATTGACAAACAAAACACCCTGATTTATTGAAGTTGTAATATTGGAAGGTGCCATTGGATAGAAGACGGTATCAACTGTGTTAAACCCGTATTCAATCAACTTTTCTCTGACCCATCTTTTTACTGGTATCGGCGTTGTCATATTGGATGGCATGTTTGCACCGACCATTAGTGCCCTTTTAAACCACTGCGTTTCACTTGTATATGGATTCTTTTCGTAGCCCAAAATCTTTGCAACGACCATATTCAGTTCGCTGACGCTAACGACAGAGAGACGTCCAATTAACAACTCCCCCAAAAAATCATCGCCATCAATCAGGGTATATGGATAGTCGGTGGGACCCGGCGGAGCCGAATACGAAGGAGGTTTCAGTGAGTCATGGTCACCAATGAGAATTACATATTCCGGTTTTGGACTCCAGTTGTGGTAGGCATCGGCAATATAATTCTTTATTGCAGTGGGATTATTCCCTCCAATGTCCGACAATCGGGCAACCGTTACCTTCCAGCCCTTTTTTTCCTTCCAGTCCGCAAGGGGCAAAACCGCATTGTAAAAGGAATTTGGCGTAATGATCAAAAGCCCCCCTGGTTCTGTCTGTGGGTTATATTCATAATTCAGGATTAAATTTTTAAATACCTGACCGAGACTCTGGGGAAGGTTTATATTCTGATAGTTTTCAAAATCAAGTTTTAATTCCATTCTGCGCACATTGACATTAACACTATTTCGGCTGAATTTTGAATGAACAAGCACCGGGAACAGTCTGTATTCCATCAGGTTTATTGGACATCCTATTTTTACAGGACTATTACTAAGAGATACCTCTTTTACCTCTGTAGTATCACAATCTTTCAGTCTATATTCAAAAACAGGGATATCGGGAGAGATGACAAATCCGACATTTATCGGTCCTTCTCTTTCTTCACTAAAAGAGACATTCAGTACAATTTTACTATTATTCTTTTCGATTATTTCAACATCGGGATTGCCCGATAAAATGGCAATATAAAAATAGCAAAGAATCATCTATTTTCCTCCTCTATTATAACCAAACCCAGGTCCCTGTCAACAAGATAAATCTGTTTATCCCTTACATAAATGTTATACGCATACGGCGTCTTCAACATACCATAGAGTTGAGGACTTTGAGAATCGGAGATATCAAAAACTTTAAGTCCCTCACTACCGTCAGCGATATAAGCAAGATTATCTTCTACGAAAATACCCTGTGCATATCCGGGTGTATCATAGGAACCAAGTAATTCTAAATTATCCGGTTCAGAGACATCAATTATTACCAGCCCCCCATAACCATCTGCAATATATGCCTTATTTGCCCATACGAATATATCACGGGCATTTGAAGGCGTATCTATTTCGCCAATCTTTGCGGTACTATCAGGGTGATTGAGATTATAGATAATCAAACCCATCTGCTCACAGGCGAGATAGACCATAGAATCAACAACAAATAGACTGTGAACATTGCCCGGAGTCGCAAACCTGCGGATGAAACTTGGATATTGTGGCCAGGTTACATCCTCAACAATAAACCAGTAGCGGGCAGCAATATAAATATATTGAGAGTCTCCCTCCGGCGCAATAATCCGGTATGCATAAAAAGATGGGTCCTGTCCGAGGAGAATAATAGAATCAGGATTGTGCACATTGAAGATTGCTACTCCTCCATCTGATGCCGCAACTGCAACATAGGCGAAACTATCCCTGACTGCTACTCCCTGATAGCTCTTTTGACTAATATAACTACCCACGATAAAAGGAGATTCAGGATTTGAAATATCTACAATCTGCAGCCCGCCCTGATCGTTGGCAATATATGCGTAATCTCCTTTTACATCAACATCCTTGGCATAACCCGGGAGTTTGCATTCACCGACAATCACAAAGTTATGGGTCTCAATCTGCGGCCGATGGCAATTTATTATCAACAGCAAAATAACCAAGGCAAGATTTCGGTACATTTCTACTCCTTGATCAAAAATAGACAAACTCCAAACCGCAATCCGCGGTCCATTTATTGTAATTTTTATATTCACCAATATCCGGATAAACCTCAGAGTGCGAATGACGAAATTCGCAGGAATAACCCAGCGTGAAATATAATCCGGCAAGGATTGGAAATTCCCACGAAATTTTGAAATTATTAACCGTGTCCAATCTACCGCTATGCGGTGAATCAAGGACTGGAGATACCTCGGTAGTATAAATGCGGTATCTCATTTGGTAAGCAAATTCCCATTTTGAAAACTTTGGAAAACCTGTATATAACTCGGTTTTTATAAACAGTTTATGCTGGTTATAGGATATGTCTGGGATGGGACCTTTTGCCCTTGAAGACTTGAATTCATAATGTATTTCGGGTTTAAAAAACTTGGTTATACCGAATTCAAAAACTGGACCGACTCTTAATGCCCTTGAATCATAGACATCAAATTCTTTAATATAATCATCAATCTCATAGCCGATGACAAGACTTAAATCAGCCTCCTTATCAGGAATAAAGGATAGTTTAAATGAACATAACCGCTCACTGAATTCGCAGCCGATATAACGGGAATTTTCCGGATCTTTGTAATATCTTATTAAATAACGAGGCAGGTATAGATGTTCAATTTTAACTGCCCACCGACCGAAGGATTGTCTCAATCCAGCGGTAAAAATTGAATAGTCCTTCTGTTCGTTTATAAAATAATTATAGCCGGAGAAACTTAAATTGAAAGTTGTGTTATGATTTCTCCAAAATTTATTTCTGAACTGCAAATGCAATCTGTAGTATGTATACAGGTCATCGTAGGTCTCAAAGGGAAATCGTTCCGGGTTGACTTGCTGGATAAATTCCTGGAGGTATTTCTCCGAGTATTCAAAGATATTGTAATCATAGACGAAGTCAATCCGTGACTTAATGGAATAGTCAAATGAAAATAGAAGGAAGATTATCAGATTCATCGTTTTATCTCGGTTAAAAATCTCAAGCCAAGGCTTACATTCCCTTCGGGTATGAATTCATAGCGATGGGTTCCACTTGGAATATTGAGATAAAAGTTATGCGGATTTGAAGGTAAAATATCCTTCCGATTACTGTAATATACTGTCTCCGAACGATAGCAGTGGAAATTTACGGATTTTATCTTTCTGTCTTTTTCTTTAACAGTAATTGAATAAAAATGTTCACCCGGCAAATTTGGTAACAGATTTAGTCTTGATACAATCTTAATTTTTTGAGGACCGGTGATTTCAAGTATCACGGGTCTTTCAGTCGTTGCCTCATAGTAATCTATCATCTTCTCATCCTCAACGAGTTCCAGCTTGGAATTGTAGGATAGCGCTGGAATATCCTGCCACTTCCCCGGTGCCTCGTTGGTAAACCTCAAAAGAATCGTATCCTGAGGGGCACGCCAGTAGATAAACCGGTATGTATGTACCCCTTCGGGAACATTGATATAAAAGGAACGCCATTTGCTCAATCTCATTTTATCAAAACGCGCAACACCTGAGTATTCGGTCTCCTGGGTGATAAATCTTTCTCTTACATCATCTTCCTGGAGAATAATCTTATAAGTCTTTGTGCCTTTCTTTTCTCCGGACCAAAAAATTCGCGTATAGACCCTTAGCCAGGTCGGTCCGGTAGCCTTTATTTCTACCGGTTGATTTTTTGCCAAGACAACATAGGACTCTTCTTTTGTTGTCTGAATCTTTATCTTCACCTCAGCCCTGGGAGAAATACTCACCGTTTGATTGAATAATAGGAATAAAAGAAACAAATTACTCATCATGCCTCCTTAAATAATAGTCAATATCAATTCGCATAACAACAAAATTTATTATACCCAGGATTATTAAGAAAATTGCTGCCAGGGTAACTGAGTTTCTATTTTCATAATACAATTTTCCTTCACCAATTTGAGGAATGGGAATCGGTGCTACTGGCAGGTCATACCGACGCGCCAGGTAACCGACATTGCTAAGATTAATAACCTTGACTTTATTTTTAAGAAATCTTCCGACCAATCCCTGGTGCGTCGAATATTTTAAAGGGTCAAGAATACCCGTTGGCAATTCAAACCCAGCCAGGGCAGTAGCACCTCCCCCCACATTTATGAAACAGGCTATCTCTTCACCCCGGGCAAATTCATAATAAAGTTTAAACTTCAAATCAATCGCCTCTTCAAGATTCTTTGACTTCAATTCCTGAATACCATTTCTCTTTATTGCCTGCAAAATTAAGTCCCTTCCCTCAGGACTCAGTCCCCGGCCAATGTCATCAATACCCCCGATTGACGCACCAACCGTCCGAAACTTCAATAAGCCACTTTTATATAAAAGGTTTTCCATATCAAGAAAAGTAAATTCCGGATTATTTGCCCCCCATACCGAGGAACTCACTGAAGTGAAGATAATAGGGTTTAAATTAAGCGTCTGGATTGCGGAGAGAACAGCGAGGTTCAAAGCCGGAAATGAACCACTGAAGGAGACGGCGACGACATCACCCGCCTTCAATTTGCACCGCCGGAGGAGTTCAACGACAACCGCCGAAATATTCGGATTGGTCGTCGTCAGTTTGGCATTCAGATCTCCTAACTCGCTGGTGATAGGAGAATGTTCAAGACCAATCAGACCGGTCTGATTTGGGTCGTTTATCGGGTCAATAATTATACCTCTTTTTATTATTTCCTCTTTTATTTTTTCAAAGAAAATTTTTGTCAGTTTGGCACTTTCAATTTTCTCACGGTAATGGGGGGTATAATACTTTATTTTGTAACTCAATCCAATATAGCCAAGGAAGATGGAAATAAGACCGACGCTAATAAGTATGTAATTGGGGATCTTTCCACTCCGCAATCTTATTGATATAGTACACCTCCGGTTATGATTATCAGAATAAAACGCACAAAGACTGCGGCAATTAGCATTGTGCTGATTGTCTCTATTATTCCCTGACGATGCATCCAGTAGGCAATCAGACCCGGAACCACAAATCCTATGGTGGTGATATCAAATTTCAGTGTCTCATAGGATAACGCCGGATAAAGACGGGTTAGATAGCCGATTAGATAGCCGATTATCACACATATGATAAGCAGTCTCCGACCGTAGAGAAGAATATAATTGGCAATGATTTTAACCAAGATAAATGTCACCAGGGCAACCAGAACTGTACTTAAGACCATATCGGGTTCGTGAAGACTCAAGGCAATATATCCAGGGACGACAACACCACCGGCAGCGAGTCCGATTGTCTCGGTCAGTAAAAAATTCAAAACCATTCCCAAGCCAACTGCGATAACAATCATATTTATTTAGTAAATCCGTTGATGGATGCAGGAGAGGATACAGCAGGATTGGGAGTACCTTTCCGAATAAAGTGGTCAATCAATTGCTCGCCATAGCCAACGATATTGCCAATCGCTAAGATTGTAGCATTATCTTCTATTTTGTCAATGATTGTAGCGCAAGCAGATGCTACACTTAAATCACCAAGATCTATAATCATTTCTTTCGCCATCTTGAGCCTTATCGCCTCGCGATAAAAGACCTTGGTATTACCACCGGTTAGAAAATAGAGCTTGGCCGGAATTTTTTCGCTAACCAATCTTGCCATCTGTACTGAGCGGTCAAGTCTGTCTGCCCGGCAGTTTACGATCAAATAAAATCGCTCCCGGGGTCTGCCCAGTCGTTCGTATATCAAATAGGTAGAATCCGGGTCGTTTGCCGCCAGGGCATTGAAGAGGGTAATATTCTTGCCATTTATCTTTAATAACCACTTTCTCAAGATCCCTGGATCCGGGAGATAATCGTACATCCCTTTCAATGCCAAATCTCTCGGAACACCCAAAAATCTACAGACCCCCAGGGCAAGGGCAACATTCTCTTTATGCTCCACATAACCGAACCTCTCCATTTCCTCATCGGTGATATCTTCGTCGCTGCAATAAGATATTTCAATCTTCCTTGCATCAGCAATTTTTTTCAAGAGATCGAAGTTTTCCTTTTCACTGGTAAAAATCTTCGCCTTCTGGGGAACCGCATTGATAAAATTCCGGGCAATATCCTTCAAGGTTGGTCCCATTACATCAAGGTGGTCGGAACGCACATTCGTTATTACCACAATATCCGGATTTATAATTTTACTCTCTTCGGTCCACTGGAGGTCGGGTCTTAAAGACATATTTTCAAGAACCACCGCATCTGCCCTCTCCTGAACTGCCTTTTTGATTATCATCATCTGCTCTTTGATATTTGGCCTGCCCGGTCTTATTACTGGAATTTCAATACTATTGTTTATAATTATCCTCGGTTTTGTGCCGGTAGTCTTTGATAAAACCTTGAAATTGCCTGCCTTTAGTCCGGCACCAATGAGTCTGGTAACCGACGATTTTCCCCGGGTGCCATTTACAACAATCCTGAGCGGAATCTCCTTTAAATTTCTCAGATGCCTTACCCATTCAATACGCCCAAAAATTAATATCACTATGAGTAACCCAAAAAGCAAGAGAATACCCGAATCCGTATTCATAACTTAAGTCTAATTATACATAAATTATAACAAAAGTCAACTTTTTCCACCTCGCCAACCCATCACCTCTTTATCAGTTTAGTACTATCTTCGGCATTTGAGTGCCCTGTTTGACATTGTACCTTCACCCTATATGCAAGCCATTATCTTTCTTTTACCAAAAGGCCGGTTGGCATTGCGTTTTTCTGCTACCGGTTATTTTGCTCCTTGAAGTTTTTTCTTTTTTAGCTATAATTCAAATATATGCAATTAAAAAAGTTTCTCTACCCGATAAGATCCCTGATACTGATTCTAATCCTTTTTTTAAACTGTACACAATATACGAAATACCTACCCCGACCCGAAGAAGAGGTTAAGGACTGGATAGATAACTTTGCCCGTCAAAAATCTTTTGATTATGTCTATGAATTAAAGACAAGATTGGTACATATAAAGGGAGAAGGAGAATGTATTATTGGATTTGGTGAACATATCAGGGGAATCTGGGAATCTCCAGAAAGCAGTTATACCTTTGAATATATCGGTATCAACGACCTGGAATGGGCAAAGATTGGTAGAAAATGGGAAGAATCAGCCCGCGGTGAAGAGTCTGATATATTTGCTCAGATTAAACGAATGTTCGAATTTGATAAATTTGAATATCTTGGCTCGGAAAAGGATTTCTACTCTTATCAATTCAAGGCGAATGTTCCCTTTCTTGAACCCCAGAGATGGCGTGAGATGACCGGTTTTTTGCAAATTTCAAAGAAAAACTTCTTACCCACCATAATATGGGCTGGACTTCCTGATTCATCCGTATACTGGTATGTAAAGATTTCTAATATCAATAAGGAGAAAAAAATCATTCCACCATCAATAAAAATCCTGAATTACGAAATCACCTGGGATACCCTTTCAATTACCGTCAATGAGGCATTTAAGAAATTAAAGCAGCGGCTGGATTTAACGAGTTTTGAATATCAATTAGAAAAGAAAAAAAATCTTATAATTCTGAAGGTCCCCGCATATTATCAAATAGCTGACCTCCAGGAGATATTAAAACCGGGGAATTTTATCTGTTACGGTTTGACTGATAATAAATCCGAAGCGAAAAGGACAGTATACTTAAAGGATAACCCGAAGAAACCGCTTTATGTATCCGTTGAATTGTTCAACTCGGAAGATATTAAAGGATGCGAAGTTAAATTTGACCACCTGCACAAACCATACATAACTGTCAAATTAAAAAAACACATTGATTTTCCGACGAAAATTGCCTATGAACTTGATGGTCTTGTCCTGGGTATTACAACCCTTGACTTTTCCCAAAAATTGAATAAAATATCTATATATCCTGAGATGACATATCGGCAAATAAATCTTTTAAAGGGAATACTCATTCAGCCGCTTTTTACTCTTGATATTAAACTCGCTTTTAAGGGGTCTGAGTGATTGGCTTTGTAGTCACTTTTTATACAATAATAATCCTTGTCCTCTTTTTCTATTCACTCCATTCGTTTATTCTCTTATACTATTT
>JBDRWI010000078.1:0-9682 GCA_039802265.1 Caldifarciminota bacterium
AGTGTGTCCTTCAGTTGCCTTTGGTGGCACAAACTATCTGGTGGTATGGCAAGATTATCGCAATAACCCTGATACTTCTGACATCTATGGTGCCCGGGTCAGTCCAAATGGTGTAGTCCTTGACCCGCAAGGAATACCAATCTCAACCGCAGCAGATTCCCAACTGTATCCTTCCGTTGCCTTTGATGGCACAAACTATCTGGTGGTATGGCAAGATTATCGCAGTGGCACTGGTTATTCTGACATCTATGGTGCCCGGGTCAGTCCGAGTGGCACAGTCCTTGATACAGCAGGAATTCCAATCTCAACCGCAGCATATGACCAATGGTCTCCTTCGGTTGCCTTTGATGGCACAAACTATCTGGTGGTATGGCAAGATAGGCGCAGCAGCTCTTATTATGACATCTATGGTGCCCGGGTCAGTCAGAGTGGCACAGTCCTTGATACAGCAGGAATTCCAATCTCAACCGCAGCAAATTGGCAATGGTTTCCTTCCGTTGCCTTTGGTGGCACAAACTATCTGGTGGTATGGTCAGATTCTCGCAGTGGCTCTTGGGACATCTATGGTGCCCGGGTCAGTCCGAGTGGCACAGTCCTTGACCCAAATGGAATTCCAATCTCAACCGCAGATTATGGGCAATATTATCCTTCAGTTGCCTTTGATGGCACAAACTATCTGGTGGTATGGCAAGATTATCGCAGTGGCTATTATGACATCTATGGTGCCCGGGTCAGTCCATCGGGTCTGGTCATTGACTCCTTCCCGGTCTCAACCCAGCCAGATAACCAGAGGACACCCGCAGTTGCCCATGGTATAGGGAATCAACTTCTCATTGTCTATTCAGGCTTTGTTGACTATATCAACAACCATCCGGCAAATACAATGCGGATCTGGGGTAAGTTCTATCCATTTACTGGAATAGAAGAGGATTTTGCCATCGCTAAGAACAGACCCATTTTCCTTCAGATAGAACCAAATCCATTCTATTCTTCCACCCGAATCAGATATGGTCTTGAAAAACCCTGTGGTGTCTCGCTAAAAATTTATAATCTCACCGGGCAGTGTGTGAGAACTCTGGTTGATGCAAAACAAGATGTTGGTATCTATGAAGTCAACTGGAGCGGCAAAGACGACAATCAAAGAGAATTACCTCAGGGAATTTATTTCTTACGGATAAAGGCCGATGGCTATACTGAAACAAAAAAGATGGTGCTATTGCACTGATAAATCCCCTTTTCTTACCCTCTCCCTCTGGGAGAGGGTAAGGGTGAGGGGTATTTTAAAATGCAGTATTTAAGAAATTTGTAAAAAGGGTATGGTGAAGATAAAAGGAGTGAAAAATGGCATTACTTGAGATAAGATGGCATGGCCGGGGTGGTCAGGGTGCGAAGACCGCCGCGCTACTCTTTGCCGATGCCGCAGTTGAAACCGGAAAGTATATTCAGGCCTTTCCTGAATATGGTCCGGAGAGAATGGGCGCACCGGTATTTGCATTCAACCGTCTCTCAGACGAACCAATTCTTCAACATTGTGGAATTAAGAATCCCAATATTGTTGTGGTCCTTGATTCTACTTTGATGGAGACGATTGATGTTACCGAAGGGCTGGCTGACGATGGTATTTTACTGGTAAATACACAGAAATCAGCCCGTGAGATAAGGGAAGAACTGAAGATCAAAAATGATAAGATTAAAGTCTATGTCGTTGATGCAAGCAAGATTGCCAAGGAGATTTTAAAAAGAGATATTCCCAATACCCCGATGCTGGGAGCACTTATTAAGGTATCAAAACTCCTTGAATTTGAACCCATGTTAGAATCCGTGAGAAAGAGGCTGGAGCATAAATTCCCGAATCGTCCTGAGGTGGTTGAAGGAAATATCAAGGCAATAGTTCGTGCCTATGAGGAGGTAAAGGAATGAACCACCCTCGCCTTTCCTTCCTTAAAAGGGAGAGGAGGAGAGGGTAGGAGGTAAAAGAATGAAGAAAGAAAAAAAAGGCTGGAAGGATTTACCAATAGGGCTCGCCTGGAAATCAGGCACGAGCATTGAATTTGAAACCGGGGATTGGCGGAGTGACAAGCCAATCTGGGATGCCAAGAAGTGTACACACTGTCTTATCTGCTGGATATACTGTCCGGACTCAGCGATTATTGTAAAGGATGGCAAGGTTCAGGGAATTGACTATAAATATTGCAAGGGCTGTGGAATATGTGCTGAAGAATGCCCGCCAAAGATAAAGGCAATTACAATGGTCAGGGAGGAAAAATGATTGTTGCAAGAACCGGTAATGAGGCAATGGCTGAGGCAATGCGGCAGATAAATCCGGATGTTGTTGCCGCATATCCAATCACACCAGCAACAGAGGTTGTTCAATTATTTGCTTCATTTGTTGCTGATGGCTTAGTCACGACCGAGTTCGTTCCAGCAGAAAGCGAACACTCGGCGCTCAGCGCCTGTGTTGGCGCCTCGGCTGCGGGTGCACGGGTAATGACCTCAACATCTTCCCAGGGACTTGCCCTGATGCATGAAATCTTATTTATTGCTGGCGGTTTGCGATTACCGATCGTCATCTGCCTTGTCAATCGTGCGCTATCAAGTCCGATAAATATCCATTGCGATCATTCCGATTCATTGGCATCAAGGGATTCCGGCTGGCTCCAGATATTTACCGAAAATACCCAGGAGGCTTATGATACTACAATAATGGCAGTAAAAATGGCCGAAGAGATAATGCTCCCGGCAATGGTTACAACCGATGGTTTTATCATCAGCCATGGTATGGAAAGGATAGAATTGATTGATGATGAGAAGGTCCCGGAATGGCTCGGAGAGCGGAAGGTAATAAATAATCTCTTAGATATTGATAATCCCATTACCCTCGGTATGCTTGACCTTCAGGATTACTACTTTGAACACAAGCGCCAGGAGATAGAGGCAATGAATAACTGTCTGCCTATTATTGAGAAGGTTCAGAAGGATTTTGGTGATAAATTTGGTAGATATTATCCGATTGTTGATGAATACCGAACGGATGATGCCGAAGTTGCAATTCTGGCAATGGGTTCCACCGGTGGAACAGGTAAGGTTGCCGTAGATAGAATGCGTAAAAAAGGAAAAAAAGTGGGATTAATTCGTTGTCGTGTTTACCGACCTTTCCCGAAGGATGCAATGTTAAAGGCAATCAATAAGGTTAAGGTCCTTGGCATAATGGACCGTGCCGATACCCTTTCCACGCTTGGTGGTCATCTGTATAATGACTGCCGGTCGATTTTATATGATTCGGATAAGAAGCCCCTGCTCAAGAATTATATCTACGGACTCGGTGGTAGAGATATCAGCATTGAAGAGATTGAAGAAATCTTTGAACAGTTGTTGAAGATTAAAGATTCTGGTAAGGTTGATAAGGATATTGTCTATTATGGGGTAAGGGGGGAATAATGGCTAACTTGAAAGAACTCGCAAAACAGGGAGAAAAATTTCTTGGCGGTCATCGTGCCTGTGCCGGTTGCGGGGCAACGATTGTGGCGCGGCAGGTATTACTTGCGGCTCAACATCCAGTGGTCGTTGGTGCCGCGACTGGCTGTCTTGAGGTCATTTCCACAATCTTCCCCTATTCAGCCTGGAATGTCCCATATATCCATAACGCATTTGAAAATGTTGCCGCTACAATGGCCGGTGTGGAGGCAGCATATAAGGCATTGAAAAGAAAAGGCAGGATAGAGAGAGATATAAGATTCATTGCCTTTGGCGGTGATGGTGGAACATACGACATTGGTTTGCAGGCACTTTCGGGAATGATTGAAAGAAGACACCGGGTTTTATATGTATGCTACAACAATGAGGCATATATGAATACTGGAATTCAACGATCTTCTGCAACACCATATGGTGCCCATACTACAACATCACCTGCCGGGACAGCAATTCCGGGTAAACTGCAGCCGCGTAAAAATCTTACCGAGATTGTTATTGCCCATGAGCCTGCCTATGCTGCCCAGGCGACAATTGGTTACTGGAATGACCTGGTAACAAAGGTTCGTAAGGCTTTGGATGCCGAGGGTCCTTCTTTCATTAATGTCTTTTCACCCTGCCGGCTCGGCTGGGCTTATCCACCGGAGAAGACAATTGCCATTACACGACTTGCCGTTGAGACCTGCGTCTGGCCCCTGTACGAATATGAGAATGGCAAATACCGGATCACAGTTCAGCCTAAAGAGAAAAAGCCAGTTGAAGAATTCTTGAAAATCCAAGGAAGATTTTCCCATCTCTTTAAATTAAAAGACCCGACACCCATAAAGGAATTTCAGGCTGAGGTAGACAGAATCTGGGCGCGCCTGCAAAAAAGGGTCACCGAATAAAAATTACCTCATCATTTCCTCCCCCATCAGGGGGAGGAATAAGGTGAGGTTGTGATACATGTTGAAAATCATCATCTTTGATCTCGACGGAACACTCTACACCAGTACGGAGGTCTATCAAAAATTTGCCGAGGCCGCATACCACACCTATGCAAAATTAAAAAATACTACTATTGAGCAAGCAAAAGAGATTCTTGAAAGACGCCGCGAAGAATTGAAAAGGGAAAGGGGGTATGCAGTCCCCTATACGCTTGCCCTCTTATCTTTTGGCATTCCGATAGAAGAATGGCACAAGGAGAACATAAAATTTTTTAATGCCGGTGATTATCTTAAACCAAATTCAGAACTAAAGGATGTGTTAATCCAATTAAAGAAAAGATACAAACTTGCAGTCTTCACCAATAATAATAGAATTCAGACCCAGCGGATTTTAAAGGCAATTGGTATTGAAGCCCTTTTTGATTATGTCTTTACCTATGAGAGTTTCAATCTAATAAAACCAGACCCTAAAATTTTTAAGATGGTAATCAAAAGACTTAAAGTAAAACCGGAAGAGTGTCTGATGGTCGGTGACCGCTATGATGTAGATTTAAATCCGGCAAAGGAATTAGGAATGAAAATCTATGAAGTGAAAGGACCAAAAGATATTGATTACCACCATCTGGTATCCAGTTGTATTCCGAACTGTTGAGAAAGTGAATCCCTGTTCATTGCAAAATATTTTAACGAAATATTGAACTTGTTTATCGGGCTTAATTTTATAAAGATTAGCCCGCACTCTCCTTTGCCGTAAAGCATCCGATTATTGATTACCCCGGGCAGGTCCGGCTCAAAGACAAATATCCTGGTTTTATAATTTTCGCTGTCAAATACAGCAAGACGTATAACAAATTCAACGAATTTTGTATCAAGCCCGATGTCAAGAGCCCCGGCGATTCCTCTAAATATGGTATCATCAAAACTATATTTGTCCTCAAGTCGCAGATTAAAGTAGAGAAAATTCTTTGGAAATAACCTTAAGAAGATTTTTGAACCCGACAACTCCTTAATGCCGGCATGAAACAACCAGCGCAGTTGACTCTTGAATTCTACAAAGCCGACTATTTTCGCAAGATTGAGCCGCAAATCATAATTTGAGGTATCCGCATTACAATCGGTAAAAACATTAAATGTGGTCCCCGCATTGATAAATCGGGAACGATTGTTAAAGTCAATCACCACCCCAATATGGTCTTCATCCGATTCAACGCCTTTTGGTGCGTAAAATCCAGGGCTGAAGTACTTTGTAGCAAGATTGAATTCAAAATTGTAGGGCATGACGCCACTCCAGCCCAGAATACCGCCCGGACGATTTCTAAAAGAGCGCACCACTTCACCGAAGACCAGAAACTTTTCTGCAAAAAACTTCAAGTCCACTCCGGAAATCCAGTAATTGCTTCCATAAAACCCGGTCAGTGAATCATCACAGGCAAATGCAGGTTCATAACCCGACCAATAGGTACTGTTGCTGAATAGGAGTGAGCCATAGCGATACTGGACATTATAGCCAAAGATCTCTTCCCTTATTCTATCCTTTCGGCTTTGCGATAGCGAATCAATATGCTCACCCGATTCATCAAATGAGCGGGCATAACCAGCGGTATCAACTGTGCCATCAAGTCGCTGATTGGAATAGAAGAGGCAATAATTCAAGAGAAGAGAATCACTCAATGCTGCCCCGAAGAATCCACCGTTTTCCATTGTTGAGGTATAGGGAATTATACCCCTTTGACTGGTGAGCATTCTGAAGTCAATGCCCTGGAAGAACGAACCCGTTGAAGAGAGCATAACACCGCTGCCGAAATCAAGATTATATCTGCCCATAATAAAGTGCCTTTTTTGTTCTTCGATCAAGACTCCCGTACTATAATAATCAAAAAAAGAGTTTTCATAGGGGTCCCTTTCGGTTATTAAGAATATTGTGTAGTCATTAATCCCGACTATATTCCGGGTGTAATATGTGATTGAACCATTTTCTTTTAGATTCCTTTTAAAACGAATCCGGCTTTCAATTTTCCTTAGCCGTAATGGCTTTTTCTTTACCGTCAGATAAGGCCTTAGCTGGGCTATGGTAATTGAATCAATTGATGGAATTCTGTAAAGGTCTTCAAGATTTTCAAATGGGCCGTATTTATCCCGATATGCCACAATCTTCAATGCGTCAGGAATTTTTAAAAATGGAATTTTTAGAAGCTCTTCCAGATTGGCGGTATTGATGTCAACTGGATTTTCTTTTAATTCCTCCATTTTAAAAAGATAGGTTTCCAAGTCCTTCTGCTCTTCCGATTCAAATATAGTTGCGTCCAATGAACAAATCAGTAAGAGAATAATCACTGGTGATGAAATGTTATGTTAAGGTAATGGGTCAGACCCAATTGCTGGTGGCTGCTGCCCGAATAGCCAAGCGAAATTTTTCCCAGAAGGAATTCAAGGCCATATTCAAAACTGAAGTTCTCTGTATTCATCCCTCCAGATAATTGTAGTATATTTAATGGAGCAAGAATAAGTCCGAAGTTAAAAAAGGGAAGCCTATTTTCTATACCGCCAATATTCAGATAGAAAGAGAAGTCCTTGCCAATTTTGTAATTTAGCCCGACCCAATAAAGAACCGGCAGGTAGTCAATTTCAGAAAACCGGGGTTGATTGAGATTTTTTAATACGACCCATATTTTTACGGGTGGTGTTTTGTAAAGACATCCTAATTTGAAACTATAGGTAAAGCGATTGGCATTATCTTTTATCCAGTAGTTTAAAAAGTCAAGTCCGAAGCCAACACCAAATTCGTCTTTTATTGCATAGGCACCGGCCAATTCCAGTAGATTTTCCCGATAAAAGGTATTACCAAATGTCCTTAAGTTAACCTGATAATTTTTTAATTGAGTGATTAAAAAGGCGGTTCGTAAATCTGGCAACCCATAACTCTCTCCGCCCCCTACGGTAATTTTATAATCCTTTTCAAATGCCCCGGCGGGATTGAATTGGGGAATTGCCTTATAAGAATTTGGAAAATAGAATGTTTCAAAGAGATTGAAAAAGAAAAAGATTATCATGCCAGTTCGGATACTTTAAGGACAACCCCGTCAATTTCTAATACCTTAACCTTGCTCCCCTTTTTTATCGGTCTGTCACTAATTGCACTCCAGTATTCGCCGTGGACAAAGATTGTTCCACCTGATTCATCAATATCGGTCTTGGCAATTCCTATTTCACCAATCAATCCTTCCTTTCCGCTTACTACTTTCTTAAATTGTGCCTTGATCCCCAAGGTCAGGATAAATACTACAAAGACAACAATGATAATTACAACAAGCATTATGACCTCCCATGAAACCCTTAAAAATGGGACATCACTCTCAAACAGAATCAGAGAACCGATAACCAGCGAAATTACCCCACCAATGGTCAATAAGCCATGCGATGCGATATATACCTCCAGGATAAAGAATATTGCAGACAAAAGTATCAGTGCGAGTCCGGCGTAATTTACGGGTAGGAGATGGAGGGCATAGAATCCCAGAATTAAACAAATTCCGCCAACGACCCCGGGAAAGATCATACCTGGATTTTGTAATTCAAAGAATAGTCCGTATATTCCCAATAATAGTAAAATATATGCTACATTTGGATTGGTAAGAATTAAAAGCAATTTCTCACGCAGGGTCATTGAAAGTTTTTTTATCGGTGCTGATTTTGTTTGTAATCTTTTAGTCTCGCCATCTATTTTCAATTCCCTGCCATCAAGTTTTGCCAGCAATTCCTCTTCGTTTTCAGCAATTATTTCGCAGACGCCGATTTTTAAAGCAGTTTCATCATCGATTGAGGCGCTCTCGCGAACGGCCTTTTCCGCCCAGGCTTCGTTTCTATTCCTTGCCTTTGCCAGTGATTTCAGATAGGCAACCGCATCGTTTGTTACTTTCTGTGCCATAACTGTATCAATCTTTTCCCCACCCATTCCTACCGGATGTGCGGCACCGACATTTGTTCCCGGTGCCATGGCGGCAATATGACTTGAGTATAAAATAAATACGCCCGCTGAGGCGGCCCTTGCACCTTTTGGTGCAACATAAACAACCACTGGAATTCGGGCATTGAGTATCCTTTTTGTTATCTCCCGCATTGACTCGTCAAGGCCACCTGGTGTATCAATCTTTAAAATCAAACACATTGCCTGGTCATTTTCCGCTGAGGTAATCACCCGAAGGATATAGGCACTGCTTGCCGGACTTATTACCCCGCTCAACTCACTGAGATAGACTTCATTTGCCTGTAGTAATAAATTGATTAAGAAAAATAACATATTTAATGATAACCAATTTTATCGGTAAGTCAAGGGAGTGGGTTTATTCAGAAAATCCAGACCAATCAGGTGAATAGGCAACAAGTCCGTGGGTCAATTTTCGCTGCCTTGTGCCATCCCAGTTCATTGTCCAGAGTTCATACTGGCCAGTGCGGTTTGAGGTAAATACAATATGCAATCCATCCGGTGACCAGGATGGTTCTTCATTATTTCCTTCAAAGGTCAATTGAATGGGCTGGAAATCATTCGGGTCTGTGACACAAATCTGCTGGGAATAATTTGATTGCCTTGATACATATGCAATCAAATCACCCCTTGGTGACCAGGCAGGTGAGGTATTATAATCACCATGATAAGTTAGACGCCTTACATTTGTGCCATAAATATCCATTATATAAATTTGCGGCATTCCTGAGCGGTCAGAGACAAAGGCAATTTCACGGCTATTTGGTGAAAATACCGGTGAGCAATCAATCGCACGATTGTTGGTAAGTCTGTATAACTGTTTACTTTCTAAATCAAGAAGATAAATTTCGGCATTCCCATCTTTGGTTAAGGTGAGGGCAATCTTTGTGCCATCCGGAGACCAATCCGGTGCGTAATTTAATCCCGCATGGGTGGAAATGATAGTCAGTGTCTTCTGATTGAGGTCAAGAAGATTTAGATTCAATCGGTCTTTTAAATAAGTTGAATAAAGAACCCTGCTACCATCAGGTGCCCAGCAAGGAAAGAGATTGAAATTGTTATTTTTTGTAAGTTGCGTAAAGTTATAACCATCATAATCAATCATTGCCAGTTCTTTGCCTGTTCCTGAGCGATATGAAAAAACAATCTTGGTTGTTGATATTCCCTTTTCCCCGGTTATTGTTTCAATAATTTTATCAGAGAGCGTATGCGCGTAATGCCTTAATTCACCGGATAGGGGGGAGGTAAATTCACCGATTTTCTGCTTGGTTTCAAAGTCAATGAGGCTGGTCGTCAGATTCGG
>JBDRWI010000079.1:0-9609 GCA_039802265.1 Caldifarciminota bacterium
AGGACCACTACCACCACCTCCACCAATCGTTACCCTCTCAAATTTGATATCATAAGGTGGCACAGAATTCTCAGTCCAGATAAAATAGATATCAGTCCCTTGCTCGGTCTGTTTGTGGGCTAAATGAGAAAACCTTGAAATCTCATCCGGACTATTGCTCAAATTCGTCTGGCCGCGCCAGCCCCATACCGGCGGTTCATAACGGGCATAGTATATCTCATAATCATTACCCTGCTGTTCTACCCAGGAACAGAAAAAACCCGTGGTCAAAACTGGATAACGGGAAGGATTTGCAGTATTACATACCGGCCAGATCCAGGACCAGAAAGAATCTCCACCAAAATAAGTCAGATGACGCCAGAAAATGTTGCGGTTATTATTAAACACCCCATCCCAGACCACATAGACAACATCACCCTCCACAACCAAAGATGGATGATGAGAATCCGTGGTTGAAATACCCTCATCCCTTGATACCTCATAATATTCTGTCCAACCATTCTCGCCACGTGCCGAATAGTAAATAACCCCATCATCCTCTAAGACACAATGAACCTGTGGATATTCCTGGGTCGGCATAAAACCAATACAGGGATTTATCCCAGAGCCGATGACCTCAGTACTCGAATTACCCGGATTATAAACACTGAAACTTACATAATAAGAATTGCTCCCATCAGAATAGGCAAGATGACCGATATTGTAATCACCAATCACAAATGAAGGTGGACCGAAATCAATATCAGGTTGGGAGACAACAAGCGGAAATGGGTCAGACCATTTATTCCCACCAATATATCCGGCAAAATAAATCGTATCCCGGGTGGCACCATCTGCCCGCCAGACAATATAGGGTGGATAATCAGGGACATCACGGATCGCAAGCGCCGGTGTATAACCCTCACCTATCTCCTGTTTCCTTGACCATGTCGCACCATCATCGGTTGAATGGACTGCATAGATAACCCCACCGGATTCATAACAAGCCCATAATTCATTGGTCCCATAAACATGCAACAACTTTCTGCCATTGTTGGCAAAGGTCGCCTCGTTAGAACTGCTCGTGAGATGTTTATCTATAAACTCGGGCTTGAAGATGTATACCCCTTTTAATGTCCCAGCATAAACCCTATCCGATAAAGCAGGGTCAATCGTTATATCATTTATGTAATCCGGTGGATTCTGACCCGGTGGCAAGGTAAACCGAAACCACTTCGCTGCACC
Organism: Caldifarciminota bacterium; assembly: GCA_039802265.1. Classification (GTDB taxonomy): domain Bacteria; phylum Hydrothermota; class Tepidihabitantia; order SM23-42; family JAOAFX01; genus JBDRWI01. The sequence continues at coordinate 1,225 of JBDRWI010000079.1, forward strand.
ATCTACTGTACAATAAAGGTTATTCACTATAGATGCACCATCCACCTGTGTCAATGTATAAACAATCGCCGGTTCTTCTGGGTCAACCTCAATATCTGTTGCGTAGTATTCACCCAATCCCACATTCTTTTCCACCCATAATTCGGCCCCGTCAGTACTCTTATAAACACCCACTGGCCTTGCTACAAATAGATTTTGTGTATTTACGGGATCAACCGCTACCTCTAAGACTGCACCATACCCTGAAAATCCACTGCTCTTTTCCCACCATAGTGAACCACCATCTGTGCTCTTATATAGCGCAGGATAAACTTTATTAGGTTGGGCGAATGAAAATCCACCCGCATAGACAATATCAATTTGAAGGGGATCGCTCTCGACCGTAAGAAATTTACCGTCAAAACCAAAGCCACTTGGCCACCAGTCGTCGCCACCATTAGTGGTATAATATGTAACAGGGTGCCCACCAGGCATAACTGGATAAGTATAACCAGAAGCCCGCACATAATTAGGATTATCCTTGTACACACTTAAATCAGTAATCCTCCAATACATAGGATAAACTGTCCAATCAATACCGCTATTCGTCGACTTTATAATAGTGCCCCATGGTGGGTGCTCAGACACATCGTCTAAATACGAACCATAAATAAAACCCGAAGGGGCTATTTCTACATCGGTAATTTTTAGTCCGTGATCAAAGTATATCCAGCGCCAGTTTTCACCAGCATCATCGCTTTTGTTAATACCTTTAGAAGCAATCGTCTGGGATACTTCTCCGGCAGTAACACAGATGTTCCCTGCCAATGCTGAAACATCGTTTATGTCAACCAATTTCATCCCTTTTGTTTTTTCAAGCCACCCATGGCCATAATCAATATATATTGCCCTATCTCCACCAACAAAAATCTTACTACCATTAGCTGAATGCTGAAGTAATGAAAGCAGACGCAAATCAACAAGACCCTTGTTGTTTATATTCCATGAACTGCCACCATCAGTGCTTTTATAGAAGCCAGCTTCATAGAAGGTGGCATACATTATTTGCCCCTGTTGATTCTCTTCTACCGCAATCCCTGTCGGCACCGCGAAGTACTCACTCTGGGTATGCATTCCTAAAAACCAATTTGCACCATCATCGGTAGTATAATAAATCCAGGCATCATAGCCCAAAGCGTTACCTACAAATAAAGTCGGATCAGGTAGGTCGTTGTTTATCGTTAAACTATAAATGTCATTGCTGTTAGGCGGTGCGGGCAATGTTGACCAATTTGTACCGCCATCAGTGCTTTTCTTAATTCCTTCGCTGGTTGCTACATATAGAATATTAGGGTTATCGGGTTTAATGTAAATATCCCTTACCGAAACCGATTGCGGAAAATCGCCACAACTATTCCAGGTAATACCCCCATTGGTTGTTTTATAAAGACAGATCGAACCACCTCCTGCATGAAACCCCGCATAAACAATCTGAGAATTTGTTGGATCCATTGCAAAACAGCGGGGAAAACGATTGGTTATATCACCGTTCTGGTTGACAAAATCCCAATTGATGCCGCCATCTTCGGATTTATAAACCACTTTCAAGGGGTCAGGGGGCTGTGTCTCACCGTCATCTCTGCCAATATAAACAACCTGGGCATTATTCGGCTCACAAATCACACAGACGGGATTATCCACCTGATCATCCTGAGTTGGCACTTGCCACAACTCCCCTTCATCCGTTGACTTATACAACTTATGCGTCTGGTCAGCAGCGTAGATGACCCAAGCAGGAATATATGGGTCGTACCCCATACACATATCATCGGCCCTGCCTGCTGGCGGACCATTCAAAGACTGCCACTGTGCACCCAACAAAAGAAGTGGCAGAATTATGAGACTTAAAGATTTTGTAGACATTTTTACTCCTTTCTTACTTGTACAACACACTGATTTACACAGATATTGACACGGAAGAACACGGATTCATAGCTTCTCATCTTCTAAACTTCTTAGCCTCTATCATTATGCTCCGTTTCACCGTGTCTCCCTTTCTCCATCTCTCTTTCCGCAATCTCATCTCACTACCAGTACTTTATTTATAACATACTGGTTATCTGCTCTAAGCATCAGAAAATATATTCCACTACGCACCTCCTTGTTGAAATCTTCTAACACAAACTCACCCGAAACACTATGCACAGGCACGGTCATAACCACCCTGCCTGCAACATCTATTAAATTTATTTCACCATTTTTATTTTTGCCTAAACGATAGTAAATCAATGAATTGTTCATTAAAATTGTCGGACAATTTAATATTAAATTAGAAGAATCTAAAATCCCACTCACTTCTTGTTTTATTCCAACACTCAGGTCCTTGCGTTTGTAGTAAATCGGTGCACTTGGGCCATTATTTCCATACTCCCTCCTGTCCTGCCAGAATAGATGCAAATACCCACCACCACAGGCTAAAGAAGGCCACCTTGAATAATATGGGGCATTGGTAAGCCTTTCCTCAGGACCCCAACTCCTCCCCAAATCCGTGCTCATCCGATAATAAATCTCAAAATTGTTACCAAAATCATTCCTATCATCCTCCCAGACAAGATGGAGATTATTGCCTTCAGCAAGAATATCTGATGCAACTGCTCTGTGCATCACTGTTAACGATTCTATTGGTTCCCAGGTGTTACCACTATCCCGGCTCGCCCGATAAAAAATATCTCCAGTCCAGGGATAAGGAGAGTATTTATAGTCATACCAGGTAATATGCACACCACCAGAATCATCCGTATCCATTGCTGGACGCTGAGAACCTGCAATATCAATCTCCGATACAAACTGACTATCTGACCACTCCACACCTCCATTGGTGCTAATATAAAATAATATCTCTACCACACCCGAGGCATTAACAGAGAGTGCCAAGTAAAGACCGTTTGATTTTCCCATCTTAAAACTGGGATGTGCCGCTCCCTCACCAATTACAATCGCACTATCCCAATTTGCACCATTATCCGTGCTCCTATTGAATAACACATTTCCATCATCTCTGATAGACACTAAATAAAGTGTATCTCCACAAACACAGAGTCTGGGTTCTCCTCTAATTCCATCCATATTGGTTTTATAAAGCGTATCAATAGCAACCCAGGTATTTCCCCCATCCGTACTCTTTCTATAACAAATCGCATAATAGTATAACCCATATTCCTTCCACACCACATGCACATGGTTACGATTTACACCAATTGTAGGCGTCACGGAACAATTTGCATCCTCCACACTCAACATCACATCTTCTCCCCAGGTATTACCAGCATCCGTGCTACGCTTGTAAAAAACCTCATCATGAGCATAATGTTGCCACCATACAAGATGTACAGTATCTCCGCAACAGGCTGCTCTTGGATACCATCCAGCACCCTGTCTAAAGACCAACCTCACATCCGGTCCCCAGCCGGATTGAGCGAATAAATGAGAAGTGGGAAGTAAGAAGGAGGAAATTAGAAGAATAGCAGACAGATTAAAAATGGAGAAGAGATTTCTTATTTCGGATTGCGGATTGCGGATTGCGAAATGGAGAAAAGATATTTCGGATTGCGGATTGCGGAATGCGGATTGAAAAAAAAGGCATTTCGGATTGCGAAATGCGGAATTGTTTGATGTTTTTTTCATTTCCAACCCCAATTTATTATATCACTAATCCTGCTAAAATCAATAACCATCCACTCACTCTAAAACCACAATCTTTCTACTCTCTACCTTCTCTGCGGAATTTATTCTCATAAAATAAACACCAGAACGGAGTTTGATACATTCTTTTCTACCTGACTGAAGAGCCTTATTTACTACCATCCTACCCATCACATCAAAAACCTTGACTCCACAATCTTCCTGCGGGATAAATTCTATCACGCCCTTGAAGATTGTCGGACGATGATTTTTTGCTACTAAATCATTATCTACCACCTCCTTTACCTTACCCTGCCCTGATGCAAACTTCATCACCACAATATCATCATTCCAGGCACTGACACATATCTTTCCCGCAAGATAAATATTGCCATCCACATCCGCAACAATACCACGCGTACCATAAGCAAAAGGCCAAGGAGGGATATGAGGATAAATATAAACCCAGTATACCTCACCCGCAGGATTAAACTTAACCAGTGAAATCTGAGAACTACCTGCAGTATTAAGAAAACGCCCACCAACATAAATATTCCCCAAACCATCAAGCACCACCGGACCACCACTACCACCACAACCATCAGGACCACGACTCAAATAACACCACCGCTGCTGACCCGCAGAATCAACCTTCATCACCGTAAATAACTGAATATTTCCAGTATCCGCACTCACACCCGTCACATAAATATTACCCGAATCATCAACCACACCACAACCAGGAAAATCATCACCACCCACCGGACCATTAAACCGGTACACCCACTCCTCCTGGCCAGAAGGAGAGAGTTTTACGACACAAAAATCTAAACCAATACCCCAGGAATAACCAAGACAATAAATATTGCCGGTATGGTCAAAACCAATCACACCGCCTGCATCATTATAACTCGCCGGTCCATCATAACGATAGACCCACTGCTCCTGACCCGCTGAATCAAGTTTTATAACGGTGAAATCTTCAGCCGTGCCAAGACCCGTTGAATATCCCCCAACATAAATATTTTCATTTCCATCAATCACAATACTTGACGCCTCATCATAACTACCCGCCGGTCCATCATAAACATAACGCCAGACCTCATTGCCCAGAGTATCTAATTTTATGCATATCATATCATAACCAGATGTAAGACCACACGCATAAACACCATAAGACGAAGACACCGCTATCGCATTACCACGAATCGCTATTGTATCCATAAATACCCATTGCCTTTGCCCATTTGTATCAACACATAAACTAATAAACACTGGAGAGTTACTTGGTGAAGGTCCGGTGTATCCCGTCACATATACCCTGTTATTCTTCATTGCAATGTCATAACCTGCTGTCAATCTGCCCAATGAATCGTTAAAATAACACCACTTTAACTCACCTGACGAATCCAATTTTATTACACAAACACCCTCTATATGGCCGCCTGTTGTATCCTGAGACGTTAGGTGTCCAGTCGTATATGTATTTCCAGAGCTATCAGCAATTATCGCTGACGGCACATCAGTCCCGGCTGGATTCACATACTGATAAACCCACTCCGGAGTCTGAGCAAATAAGTAGGAAGTGGGAAGTAGGAAGTGGAAAGTGAAAAACAAAAAGAGAATAGATTGAAAGAACACCTCCTTATTTCGGATTTCGGATTGCGGATTGTGGAATGCGAAATTGTTTGGTGCTTTTTTCATTTCCAACCCCAATTTATTATATCATCAATCCTGCTAAAATCAATAACCATCCACTCACTCTAAAACCACAATCTTTCTATGCTCCATTTTCTCTGCGGAATTTATACACATAAAATAAACACCGGAGCCGAGTTTGAAGTATTCATTTTTACCTGATTGAAGAACCTTATTTACTACCATCCTGCCCATCACATCATAAACCCTTAGCCCACAATCTTCCTGCGGGATAAATTCTATCCCACCCTTGAAGATTGTGACACCGAAATTTGTTTTTATTGTTTTATTACCTCTCACCTCCTCTACTCTCCCCTGCCCTGAGGCAAACTTCATCACCACAATATCATCATTCCAGGCACTGACATTTATCTGACCAGCAAGATAGATATTTCCAGCAATATCTGTAACCATATCCCTTGAACAATCAGTCCAAGGAGAAATCGGTTGATGCGGATAAATATAAATCCACAAAGATTCACCTGCAGAATTAAGTTTAACCACTGCAATTTGCCCGCGCCAAGCAGGATTTGTAAATCCACCACCAGCATAAATATGCCCCTGACCATCAAGTGTCAGACATGCTACACCACCCCCTTTACCCCAGGGACCCCTATTAAGATAACGCCATCGCTCGTGCCCCACTGAGTCTATCTTAATCACAGTAAATAATGAAATCGTATCATCCCTTGAATCACCTCCTACATAAACATTACCCGAATCATCAACCACCAGGGAATAGCTGTAGTCAGCACTATTTGCCAGTCCGTTATACCTGTACACCCATCTTTCTTGACCTGCAGTATCAATCTTTACCACACAAAAATCCCAGTCAATACCCCAGGACCAACCCGTTATATAAAGATTGCCCAAAGAATCAAGGGCAAGCACCCTGGGCTCATCCCGATAACTCGCCGGTCCATCATAACGATAGACCCACTGCTCCTGACCCGCAGAATCAAGCTTAATTATTGTAAAATCAGTAGATGTGCCGCCACCGGTTGAATATCCCCCAACATAAATATTTTCATTCCCATCAATCACAATACTACTTGCCTCATCATAACTACCCGCCGGACCATCATAAACATAACGCCAGCACAAATTACCCAATGAATCTAATTTTAATACCACCCAATCCGGCGGCGACGGATACTTTATCCCCGCCACATAAATATGGTGGGACTCAGAGACCCCAATTGCATAACCACATGAAGCAAATGTATCACAATAGAGCCATAATTCACTGCCCAAAGTATCTATACAAGCAACAATCACATCATCATTTCCAGTCTCACCCACCAGATAGATTCTATTGAATGCAAAAATTATGTCGTAACCAGTTTCACCCACACCCAATGTATCATTGAAATACACCCAGCCATTTGTTCCGGTATAATCCAAATGTATAACTCCCAATCCTCTGCTAGTCCCAATAAAAATGCAGCCTGTGGTGTAGGTATTTCCAATGCTATCTACAGTAATTGCATAAGGATATTCGGTAGACTGCGGATTCACATACTGATACACCCACTCCGGAGTCTGGGCGAATAAGTTGGAAGGGGTAAGTAAGAAGTGAAAGGTGAGAAACAGAAAGACAACAGATAGAAAGAACAAACTCTTTATTTCGGATTTCGGATTGCGAATTGCGGAATGGGGAAAAAACATTTCGGATTTCGGATTGCGGAATGTGAAATTGTTTGGTGTTTTTTTCATTTCTAACCCCAATTTATTATATCATCAATCCTGCTAAAATCAATAACCATCCACTCACTCTAAAACCACAATCTTTCTATTCTCTACCTTCTCTGCAGAACTTATCCTCAGAAAATAAACCCCAGGTTGAAGTTTGATAATTTCTTTCCTGCCTGAGCAGAAGGACATGTTTACTGTCATCCTGCCCATCACATCATAAACCCTTAGCCCACAATCTTCCTGCGGCAGGAATTCTATCCCACCCTTGAAAATTGTAGCACCAAAACTTGACTTTATTGTTTCACTACCCACCACCTCTTTCACCTCACCCTGCAGGGCAGCAAACTTCATCACCACAATATCATCATTCCATTGACTCACCCGCCTCTGCCCTGCGACATAAATATTACCAGCAACATCAGCCACTATACCACGAGCAATCATCGCATACGGGTCTTTATACACCCACTCCTCATTCCCTAAACCACTCAATTTTACCACCGCCAGATAACCATCAAGATTACCACAGGCATAAATATAACCCAAACCATCAAGCACCATCCGCCTTGGATAACCACCATAACCCAATGGACCCGCAGTTAAATACCGCCAAAACTCAACCCCACCTGAATCAAGCACAATCACCGCAAAATACTGCAAAGTATTATTATACAGATATGAAAGACCACAAGCATAAACAAACCCAGAATCATCAACCACTACATCCTCTGCCCAATCATAGTAATGAGCATATCCATCAAAACGATAAACCCACCGCTCATTACCATTAGAATCCAACTTCACTACCAAAAAATCCCAACTCCCTATACCACTCCATGAACCACCTGCTCCATAAACACTCCCTGAAGAATCAATGGTGAGTGCTTTTAATTCATCCCGATAACTCGCCGGTCCATCATAACGATAGACCCACTGTTCCTGACCCGCTGAATCAAGTTTGATTATTGTAAAATCAGTATTGGTGCCTAAACCCGTAGAATATCCCCCAACATAAATATTTTCATTCCCATCAATCACAATACTTGACGCCTCATCATAACTACCCGCCGGACCATCATAAACATAACGCCAGCACAAATTACCTAATGAATCTAATTTTAATACCACCCAATCCGGCGGCGACGGATACTTTATCCCCGCCACATAAATATGGTGGGATTGACTAATCATTATTGCATATCCCTCACTGTTATACAATGTATCCTTATAAATCCATCGCTCATTCCCTAAAGTATCAATAGATATCACAACAATCCGCTCATAACCTAAAGAATCCATATACCCACCAACATAAACTTTATCATTATAAAC
>JBDRWI010000080.1:0-9395 GCA_039802265.1 Caldifarciminota bacterium
ATTTGAGATAACACCAATTGTTGATTGGGCAAATGAAGCCTTGAGATTGTAGTTAGAAGATGTTGCAACTGTGCCTCCATCGTCTAAGACCTTGTTCCAGAGAGAGTAGGTTTGGGCATACGGGATACTCACCAATCCGATTAGAAGAAACAGAATTAAAGTTGCCTTACCCATAATCCCTCCTACTTAGGAAATTCGGGTATATCTGTTGCAATCGGAAGTCGTAAATAATCTGTGTCCTTTCTATTTGCAACTACACGATAGGTAAATGAAGCACTGCTTTCTCCATTATTCAATTCATAGACATCAAAGCCAGTTTTACCAACCTTCACATAAACGCCATTACAATCATCATTGAGTTGAATAAAAACCTTCATCGGATGCTTTTCATCAGTTTTTATGCAGTCCAGGAAGAGTGGGTCAAGTTCAATGTGTGCATAGCCATTTATCAATTTACCTTGTCCAAAGTCTTCAAAGTAGGGTTCGGGACACTCAGGTGCGAATAGTGTTCTCAATCCGTCGCTGGTTGGCATAACACACGAGACATTACCAGAGCCGCGTATTTTATAATTAGTATTACCTGAAACTTCAGCTACATTTGCCCACACCACTGCACCCCCAACACCAAATGAGGCACCACGCCTGTTACCAGTTGTATCGTTTCCTGTCCCTGATATTCCACAAATGTCACCTACACCAAAAACACCGTAATGGATACCACCAGAGGTGTACCCTAAAATTCCATACCAGTTCTCGCTACCAGCAACACCCCTAACGCCTTGACCGGATGTCTGACTACCAGAATTACCATAAACTCCTATGTTCCTATGACCCAAAGCACCTAAGGCTTGAGTTGCATTATTCTTACCATATACCCCCGCATAAGTTGTCGCATTATTAACATACCCAGTTACCCCGTAAGAATTGGTTCCGCCGTCCCCTGAAATTCCTGCAACATTTGTGCCTGAAGTAGAGGCAGAAATAGTTGTGCTTGTAGAAGTTAAAGAAAGGGGTGGTGAGAGTTTCACAGAAGTTACAGCACCGTTCGCAATCTCATCTGTAGATACTGGCGGACTCAATGGCCTTGTAGCAGGAGTAAATGATAAGTCTACCATGCCGATTGTTCCATCTTGGATATCTCCCGATGTAACTGTGTTATCGGCGATTTTTGCAGAATTTACTGCATTGTTGGCAATTGTTGGATTTGGGTAGGTGCCTGTTAAATCGCCGCCGGCCGGACCACTTGGCGGACCACCAGCACTATCAGGGCCTGGTGCCCAGGCACTGCCAGTCCATTTTATTACCTGACCAAGTGTTGCACCTGATTGATTTATTTTAGGCATCGTGACCGCACCGTCTTGGATTTTTGATGTTGTTACAGCATTTGGCGCAATCTGGGGATTGGGATAGGTTCCGGTTAAATCGCCGCCAGCAGGACCCGTCGGTAAGCTTGCTAAAGCATATTCAGCGGTATCAGCCTTAAATGCCCTGTATGCATAAGCCATGCTGGTGATTTTGGTGCGTGGACTCAGGGTTTGTGCCCCGATTTGTAGTTGAACCCAGCGGTCAGCACCGGTGAATACAGATGCCGGAATTTGAGTAACACTGCCAAGAATCACATTGAAAAGCCCAGAGTCCACTGAAACTGTTTGATTTTCGGACCAGAGTTGAGTCCCACCACTTGCTGCATCGTAGATACTGAAGGTCATATTTAGACTTCCGGTCACCGGTTGCCCAAGGCTATCCCGCAAAAACCCCTGATAATTTATCTGCTGGGTAATTGCCCTGGTTTCTTCGGATAGCCTTACATTATTTTTTAGGACAATATTCTGCCCCATCAGTGTTGTAGCGAGCAACAGGCTCGCCACAGTTATGGTTTTTATTAGTTTAACCATGATAACCTCCCTCGGTTATTTTTTCACCCTCACTTTAATCCTCTTCTCTTGAAGGGAGAGGAAAAGTAAGATGGATTTGTGCAGATTTTTTCTGGCATTTTTCCTCCTTTCCCATTTATGCAAAGTTCTGCCGATTAGAGCGACTCAAATGTTTAACAAAAAAGGAAAGTCACTTCAGAGATTATCTAATCCACTAAGTTTTTATTCTTTCCATGCCCCGACTGAGCGCGCCTGATCGGGTGTCATCTTTATTCCAAATACCTTAACTGTATCCGCAACAGTAACTTTCTTGGCTCTGTATGTATAGTACCACTCAAAATTGGTTTTCTCAGTAGGATTGCCTGCAGCATCTGTTTGGGTTATCATATCAAATAAAAGAAATGCAATAGTGCAACTATCGGGTAAAGTAGCAATAGGCGGTCCTATGATTTCGTATTCCTGTTCTTGACGAGGTAGAATAATAGCCGACAAAAAATTTTCGTATCCAGCCTTATCTAAGGCTACCATCTTTCCATCAACAAGAAATGATACCACTGTTCCTGCTGGTCGAAATACATGCCCCAAGTTATTATATAACTTGAGTTTAAAAATCAAGGTCTCTGGAGAAACATCGTAATAAGGAATTTCTCTTTTATCAAAATTGTATTGGTCATTGATAACTAGCAGCGTTGGCTTCTGTTCGTACGTTGCCTTGATTTTTCTCTCTGCCGAAAAAGCAACTGGAGTAATGGATATTTTGATGCCGGACCTCTCCTGCATTTGTTGAGCGCTATCTACAGGTAGTATTTCAGGAACTGTGTATGATACATCAATTGGTTCCAACTTTTTCGGCTTCTGGGCATTTGCTGTGTTTAAAGCTGTTATCATCACAGCAATGCCTATCACATGCATTATGGTATTTGGTTTGGCTGACTGCATTTTTACCTCCTTTTTCCTCTCGCCTCTTGCAGGCATTCTGCCGATTTGAACGGCTCAAAACCTTTCTCACTTTCTTGAGAAAGTGAGAAGTATAATTATTATGTTTTTGGGTAGCCCGAATGAAATTCGGGCTACCAAGATGGCACAGACCATCACCGCAGCAAGACAAACTTGCCGACTTTCTTTAACCACGGCGATTCAAGAGAATAGAAATAGACACCAGCACTCACCGCTTTTGTCCAGGGAATTGCATAAACACCAGCAGATTTCCTACCATGAATCGGCTTATCAATCAACCTACCCGAGACATCATAAATCCGTAAGGTAATATCTGCGTCCTCCGGAAGTGCTAAATTGAATACCGCTTTACCCTTGATTGGATTTCCTTTTAGACTAAAAGAGAAGGATCTTGGTTTGACTTGCGCCTCTGCAATACCTGTATAATTCGCAATAAACCAATAGTAATTTGTGGGTGCCCCCTGTGGGTCAAAGGTTATATTCCCGGGCTCTGCTTTATCAACTGCCTTTATATAATAACGCACGGTATCGTTCTGATTGGCAACCGCAGGTATTGTATCACCATACCAATTAGGACCTGTTAGAGACATCACCGTTGATATCCAATTTGGGTCTTCGTCTCGCTGGTAAAATAGTATGACTGAATCAACACCAGCAAGATTATCCGTAACTCTTGCCCGGACCTCAAACGGTCCAATGTATGAAGTATCTGTCCAGACCGTTGTGGATTCAACGACTGGTGCAGTTATATCCACCCCGAAACTATCCGAATTTGAATAAGGACCCTGATTACCTGCCAGGTCATAAGCCTTCACCCGCCAGTAGAAGGGAAAGTTTTCATAAAGAGGAATCGTTGCAGAATTGACATCAAAGGTATCAACAATTAGAGGTGAAATAAAATCAATCACCGTATCTACCTGAAGGATATAACGGACAGGCGAAGAAAGTGGTTCAACTCTGCCATTAGCCTTAAGTTGTCTGTGATTCTGTTCACTCTGTTTACCGATGATGGTAACTGCACTCCACTCAAAATCAACCAGAGTATCACTCAGATAAATACCGCTTTGAGGCAAGATTAAATCTGGTGCCGCTGGAATATGCGTATCAACCTCAAACTGCCAGGGTATTGAAAACGGACCAGAATTATTTGCTCTATCTACTGCCCGCACACGCCAGTAATAGATTGTATCGGAAAGGATTGCCGTAAATGTCGTATCAACCGTTGTTGTCTCCACCAGACCCTGTGAAAAGCCAATGTCCAATGCATATTGCAAGACATAATGGTCTATTCCACTGAGATTGTCATTTGCTTTATGCCAGATAAATTGCACAAAACTGTCAGTTACATATATCCCACTATCCGGTGAAATAAGAATAACAATATCAGGGTTGGTAGTATCAATAAGAAAAGTCCATGTTTCATTTGAACGGCGCATATTATTTGCGCTGTCACAGGCAATGACATACCAATTGTTATAACCTTCTTGCAAGTTATAATTTGCTGTCCAAGTAGTATCAAAAAGTGTAGCTTTTACGGAATCGTTTAAATATATTTTGTAATATTTGAATCCACTGATTGAATCGAATGATGACTGCCAAGTAAATGTGGGTCTTAGAATAGAAAGTATTGCTGAGTCGGGTGGAGAAATAAGACTGAATGGCGTAGGAGGGATAATATCTATGATTGAAAAGTTAGTGTCACTCACATCTTCCGAAATTGTATTATGTAAACTGTCTAGTATTTGTATCTTTACCCGGCAAGTAAAAGAATGTATTAATGGCAGTGTCCAATTCCAGTGACTGCTATCTGGTGGTATTTCGGTGGCAATCGTATCGTGATAGACATTACCCCCATCTGCTGAAAATAACAATCGATAACTCGCAAATCCTGAACCGATAACGCTCCAGGTAATAGTGTGCGTTGAACCACTCTCCCAGACTTCGTTACCGTTTGGAGATACCAAAATAGGGCATGTAACAATTGAAAAGTTCTCATTACTCATATCTTCGGCGATTATTTCGCCCACATTATTGAATGCTTGGACTTTCACTTTTACAGTAAATGAGTTTATTGGTGGCGCAAACCATACAAACAGTGTATCAGTATTCTCAATAGAATCAGCTATTACATAAGGATACGAATTTCCACCATCCAGAGAGTAGAGTAATTTATAATAGCTAACTAACGCGGTATTTTCATGATACCACCTAATATTGTGATTATTGCCACCATCCCAAATTTCACCGCCGTTTGGGGAATGAATCGATAGGGAGTTTAATTTTATAAACCACACATTACTTCCTGCCTGCCCCCCAAGTGAGTAATAGGTTTCACCAGTTATCGCATAGCCGCCATCAGTGGTTTGTTCAATTGAATTTCCAGAATCCCACCGGCCACTATTAAGCACTTTTGTCCATAACGTATCACCATTTTTATCAGTTTTTATCACATAAACATCTGGAGCCTCGGTGCTAAACGAAAATGTGGAGCCTACAATAATCATTCCTCCGTCTGCGGTAAGTCTTACAGCCCTACCAAAATCGTTAGATGTTCCACCGAAAGTTTTACTCCAGAGTAGATTTCCATTTCTGTCTGTTTTTATTAGATAAACATCGCATCCACCATTGCCAAATGATTCTGTTTTTCCAACAACAATATATCCTGTATCGGGAGTCTGCCGAACTGAATATCCAAAGTCCCAGGCCGGACCTCCATATGTTCTTGTCCATAATGTATCACCAAAAGAGTTTATTTTAATTAAATAAACGTCAAATCCACCGTTACCGAGTGCATTCGTTGCCCCAGCAATAATATAACCACCATCGACAGTTTGTTGTATATCTCTTCCTTCTGAGATATAGTTATAATCACCGTAAGTTTTTGTCCAAATAATATTTCCGGTTTTACTTATCTTCTGGAGCAAAACAATTCCATACGTTTCGCCAGTTACTACATAATTTGTATCTAATGTCGTAACTATTGAGTAGGCAATCTCATCGCTATCATAAATATCATTGTAGATTATCTCCCATGTCTTGGCACCCATGCGGTTTGTTTTTATAACCCAAACATCGTAAGAAGTATTGAATGAAAAGGAATATCCTGCTACAATATATCCACTGTCTGTAGTCTGTTGCACTGAAAAGCCTTCATCTGGCCAATTCCCAGCACCGCTAAAGACTCTGGTCCACTCCATATTCCCTAATGAATCACTTTTTATTAACCATATATCCCTTTCATTTATACCGTAATTTGTAACGCCGGTAATGATATAACCTTTATCTATAGTCTGCTTACCTGCATTTCCCCAGTCGTGTTGATTGGTTCCGTATATCTTTGTCCAAACTGTATCTGGTCCGAGAGCAAAAAGGCTTACATTTGAAATAACCATAATAAGCAAAGGCCCTAAAAACTTAAGGACTGTGATTTTTATTACTTTGGTCATATTTCCTCCGATTTTTCCTCTTCATATTTACAAAAACCAAAACGTTACAATCTTTGCAATAATTTCATCTCACCAACACCATCTTCTTTGTTTGCCTTTTGCCATCAATTTCTAATTGATAGAAGTAAGAACCGCTGGGTAGTTTGACTCCTTCATTGTCACGACCATCCCAGTTGATGGTATATGAACCGGCTTGCTTTTCTCCCTCGTAAATTGTGCGCACCAATTGGCCATCAGCATTATAGATTTTTATAATAATTTCGCCTTTTTTGTTCACTAGATACCCTATCGTCGTTATTGATAAGAATGGATTAGGGAAGTTTTCAAGATTATTTTGTGTCACAATCCTATTTTCTTGAATACCAACAGTCTGAATATATTTTATGGTCGTAAAGTCATAACTGTTTGGTCCATTGCTGTATCCAGTAACATAACAGTTCCCTATACTATCAATCACTATATCAGTGGCCCAATCCTCGGAATTTGTGGGACCGTTATACCTTATAACCCATTGTTCAACTCCATTGGCATTATACTTTACTGTCGCAAAGTCATGCTGAACACCATAACTTCTACCTGTGACATAGATATTGTCTGAAGTATCGAGTGCGATTGCAAACGCTTCATCCCAGAAATGTGCTGGTCCATCGTAGCGGGCAACCCATTGCTCAATTCCGTCGGTACTGTATTTAATTGTTACATAATCAAGCGAGGTATCAAGCGAACCACCTGTAACATAGACATCACCTACTCCGTTTACTATAATTGCATTAGCCCACTCATCTCCTTTGTGATATTTGACAACCCACTGCTGGACACCGGAAGTACTATACTTTATCGTCGCAATATCTGTGTAGGTGCCTAAACCAGCACTACCACCAGTGACATAGACATTATGCAGACTGTCTAAGGCTATGGCATGTGCGCCATCACTACTGTTATCTGAGCCATTGTATCTCATAACCCATTGTTCAGTGCCCAAGGCGTTATATTTTATTGTCGCATAATCCCAACCCGTGCCTATTCCTGTGCTAAAGCCCGTAACATAGACATTCCCAAGTCTATCCACAGCTATCGCTTCTGCCCAATCTTCAAGATGAGCAGGCCCATCATAAAGATTAACCCATTGTTGAGTGCCATTATTATTGTATTTGATGGTTAAATAATTCGGTGTGTCTGACCCACCCACCTGACTACTGCCGGCTACATACACATTGCCAAGAGAATCAACTATAATTGCAGAACCTCCGTCATTGTCTCCCGATGGGTCACTATATATTGCAACCCACTCTTGACCGCCGGCGTTGTTATATTTTATTGTCACACAATCACACATTCCCGGTATATATTCAGTGCTGTACCCGGTGATATATACATTGCCAAACCTATCCACCGTTATTGCTCTCGCGTCGTCATTTTCATTTAAAGCACCATTGTATATTGCCACCCATTGCTGTTCACCTTGTGAATTGTATTTGATAGTGACAATATCATTGCTGGTCCCCGAGTTTTCACTAACTCCTGCGACATATATATTACCGAAATCATCAATAGCGATTGCACGCGCATAGTCCTCGCCGTGCGCAGTCCCATCATATCTCCGCACCCAACTCGTATCAACCTGAGCAAATAAGAAGGTAGGTATCAGGTTGAAAAATATAAATAAGATTAGAAGTAACAATTTAGTTTTTTGAATTGAAGGTAATTCAACTGCTACCTGTGCCGGATTAACTAATTTAAAGTATTTAAAAATAAGTACCAGCACCGCTAGTCCAATAGACATTATAACCTCCTTCGGTTAACTACAATGCCCTTCACAGAACCGAACTTGACCAATTCGGTCATTCGGCTCGTCTTTATTTTTGGGTGTTCGCAGGCACACCCAAGCCCTTTTTGGTTAAACACCCTCACCTTAATCCTCTCCCTTCAAGGGAGAGGAAAACCGGAGGAAATTTCCCTTCAAGGGAGAGGAAAACCGGGGAAATTTCCCGTCAAGGGAGAGGAGAACCGGGGAAATCTCCTTTCAAGGGATGAGGAAATAGCGGCTTGAAATCTCCCATTCAGAGGGAAGAGAAGGAAGCATGGATTTGTGCAGATTTTTTCTGGCATTTTTCCTCCTTCCCCCGCATTGCGGGAAGATTATTTTCTCTGGTCTTGACTTTATGACTGTTTTGACTAAAATTTAGTATGGAGTTATTTGCAATAATGATGGGGGTCTTCAGTGTAGTCTTGGCTGGCGTTGGAATAGGCTTCGCAATCAATTTAAGCAAACGGACTGACCGTCTCATAGAAAGGGAAGATGCAAGGGCAAAAGAGTTGATTCACGAAGGAAACATAAGGCTGGAGAAGATAATTCAGGAAGGCAACGAGCGTGTGGAGAAGTTGATTCAAGAGGGTAATGAACGTGTGGAGAGGATGATTCAGGAAGGCAATGAACGTGTGGAGAGAATGGTTCAGGATGGAAATGAAAGATTGGAGAAGATACTTTCTGAGATTCATAAGGATAACGAGCGGGTAGAGAGAATGATTCAGGAAGGCAACGAACGTGTGGAGAAGATGATTGAGGAAGGCAGGCGTGAGACAAGGGAGTTGATTAAGTATATCGCAAGTCTTATCTCCGCCGAGGCAGAAAAGACCAGAGAAATAATTCGCTTACCACGATAGCTATTTATCTCTCTTCCAATGAGCAGTTTTTTCAAAGACCAAATCAGCGATGGGCTGATATTTTCGCCCGAATGAATTCGGGCTTTATGAAAATCATGGTCGGGCGCTAAAATTTAAAAAAGAAATTCCAATTACCAAATCCCAAACAATACATAAATTCCAAAAAGCAACAGCGAGATTCTGTGCGTCAGGATGAGATGCTGAAATAAATTCAGCATGACAGGAAGGACTTTGTAACTTCATCTATTCTCCGAGGATTTCAGCAATTTTGGATTTCAAGACTTCAGGCGGGCTGGATTTCGGAATGAAGCGGTCGCCGAGCATTGTTTTTGCCCTTAAAGCAAGTTCTTTTTCTGGATAACCGGTAATGATTATAAATCGTGATTTGTCTTTTGCCACTTCATAGAGGTCAAGCCCAGTAATTTCGTTTAAGAATAAGTCCGCGATGATTAAA
>JBDRWI010000081.1:0-304 GCA_039802265.1 Caldifarciminota bacterium
CCTATTATAAACTCCTTCCAGAGGGGGCGCCCTACCAGCTTATTGAAGGAGAATTAATTATGACACCTGCACCAAACCCAAGGCATCAGATTATATCAGCGAGGTTATTTAAAAAATTATCTCACTTTGTTGACACAACTAAAACAGGTATAGTTTTATATTCACCCATTGATGTCTATCTTGACGATGAGAATGTCTTTCAGCCTGATATAGTATTTATATCAAAAGAAAGAAAGGAGATTATCAAGAGGGACGGCATCTATGGCCCACCTGACCTTGTTATAGAGATCCTTTCACAATCCAC
>JBDRWI010000081.1:314-9327 GCA_039802265.1 Caldifarciminota bacterium
TAAATTCCTCTTTATGCTCTTCAAAGTCTTTTTTTAGGGTTTTAAATTCCTCTCTGTGGTTTTTAAATTCCTCTTTATGCTCTTCAAAGTCTTTTTTTAGGGTTTTAAATTCCTCTCTGTGGTTTTTAAATTCCTCAAGGAATTTCTCAAACCTCTGAGGCAGTGCTATGAGTTCCTCGGTAAGGATAATCCTCCGTAACTCCTCAAGCCAATCAGGCCTTTCCTTGAGCACCCTCAGTATGTCCTCAAAGGTCTCTATCTTGTAAATATCAAGCATACTTAAGAATAACATGAGGGGGGTTAAAAGTCAATTTCAGGAGCTTGCTCTTTTATGAAACAAAACCTGCACCTACGAGGTGCAGGAAGATTTGGCCTTGGGAATTTTTTTAATCCCTGTGTAACTTCATTCATATACTATGTAATACTTTACATAATTTTGGACCCTTTAGGGGCATAATTTTTTAGATTTAAAGAGATTTTAACAGGCATAGGAATTGCTAAAAACTTGTTATGGAAAAGGAGAATGAAATAAATGAAATAAATATTAAGATGTGGAGGGGATAAACATGCTGTTTAGAAAGAATTATTTTCTAATACATATATTAACTTTCTCTTTGTTTTTTACAGGTTTAATCTCTTCAATTCAGGCTGCTCCGCAGCAGGCAGATTATTGTTATCTACCACCTTTTGTGACCGATCCTAATACCCCGCCAAATATTATGATTGTATTTGACAGGACGACCTTTGGAATGAACAGGGCATATCAGGAATCTTATAGTAATAATGAGGTTTATCCTGGGTTTTTTGATCCTGCCTCAAGATACGTATATAACTCAACGAACAATTATTTTATAAAGAACAACAGTTGTACTCCTGCCTCTACTAATTATAATTGTTTTCCCGGAAATCTATTGAACTATGCTTTAATGTCTTCCCTTGACCTGGCAAGGTGGGCATTTATTGGTTTCGGGAAACACTGTATGAATTGTAGTCCTGGGTCGGAATACACTTATACAGGTGACTTAATAGCTTCAGATGCTGTAAATACCACCACTTTTTGTGTGTCAAATGTTTCATTCGCAGGTAGCACATATTCATATCAATTTTCATTAACTGCTCCTAGTGGCACCAAGCCATCCACTGTCAGTATTAGGGTATATCCTAATTCTTCAACCTGTTCAGGCTCCAGTGGTTGTGCGCAGTAGTAAAATCTGGAAATAAATGTAGCCAATCTGATCTCCAGCTAAAATATACAGATGAAGACAGGATTGGCCTTATTCAAAAATTTGTTGATGCTGATAAGGATTTAAAGGTGGATTATCCAGAAGGTGCTGCAAGGTTTGGTATTAAAAGATGGAAAAAAGGTAGTGGTAATGATAAAGCAACTGAGATAATTGATGACCAGTATAATATTACTGATACTCAGAGACGTGATTATTTCACGTCTCTGCTTGATACTACATCAAGTGCACCACCTGAAGATAATATAACGCCTGAGCTTGGTACTATGATGCATGATCTGGTAAATTATTTCAGGAATAATCCTAACTATACTGTTACATCTCCTGATAATAACGATTTTACCCAATCTCCTTATAACTGGTCAAAAGACCCGGCCTACAGGTGCAGAAAGAATTTTGTTCTTTTCCTGACAACCGGTACTTTTCTTAATGACAGCACTACCGGAGGCCCGCTTTCTACTAACTGCGATACAAATACTACTTTACGGACTGATTTCTCTCAAAATACATGCTATGCCTTTAATACCGACCTTGATCCTGCTTTGGAAGGTAAACAAAATATTCAAACAATGATTGTACATACGGTCTTTGGTGTGAGATGTGAAAGTGGAAAGTGTGCAAATGATAGCACGAAAACCTGTTCTACTGATGATGATTGTACAAATAAATCTAAACTTGAGCATGCTGCAAGGGTGGGTGGTGGTTTATATTTAGAAGTAAGAGATCCCAAAAAACTAAAAGCTGCCCTTGAAGAGGCAATATTAAACATATTAGCCAATGCCTCATCTGCCTCTACAGTTGCTACACTTACCACCCAGACCCGTGGTTCTTCAACCCTCACGCAGGCATACTTTTATCCAAGAAGGCCTGACAATAGTTTGCTTAAATGGATTGGCTATCTCAGACTTCTATGGTCAGATACTGGTGCGAATCTCAGGGAAGATACTGCAAACAATGCCTATCTTGACCTTAAACTTGATAATATGCTTAATTTCTATTATGATCCTGCAAACAATACTTATAGAGCAAGGACATATAAAGTAAAAGATGAATATCCCTATCTTACAATAAAGAGCTGTGACCCATCAGACCCTGATAATAAGGATAAATCCAATGAAGAGGTTTCTGCAATCTGGAATGCACAGTTGCGGCTTAAGGATGCCAATCCTTCAGAAACGGTAAATCCTTTAGAGAGAAATATAAAGATTGCTATTGGAGATAATTTGGGATTTGCCAGCCCTTCTAATTTTCAGGATTTTACAACTGCCATTGCCTCAACGCTGCAACCTTACTGGAATTTTGCCAGTTACTGTACCAATAATCCCAATAGGTGGTGCAGCCAGGATGCCCATTGTAATTACTGTTCATCACTAAAGTCCCAGGGAATTGATAGAGGCTGCAACCAGAATAGTGATTGTAATTATTGTAATGGAGATAAAACGAGATTCTGTACTACCACCCTTACATGTACTGAACCTGGTGGAGACTGTGCTAATAAAAATGCAGGCGACCCCTGTGGCACTGACAACAAGGGTAGATGTGTTGGAGATTGTTATAAATATTATGGAACCTGTGATACAAGTAGCCTTGTTTGTGATGTGGATGGAATCACACCATGTTCATCTGCTGGTTCTCCTTGTTCAGTAAATGGCATTACAGGTACATGTAAAGGTAAATGTTCCCTTGAGCCCACTATATTGTGTGGAAATGATTCGTCATGTATAGAAGATTATAGAGGCACAGCCTTTTCTGGAAGTGCCTGTATTACTAGTGATACATGTTCTATTGCACCATCAGGTACATGTAAGGCTGAATGTGATACAGCCTGTGCAAGCTCGGTAATTAAGTATGTCCGTGGTTATGATAATCCGTTACCTTCAGGAGGGCAATTCAGGAAAAGACATACCTGCAGTAGTGATGCGGACTGCTCGAGCGGGAGCTGTGTTGATGGAGTTTGTTCAGGCAGTGATCTTACAAAAACTTTAAAGCTTGGAGATATTGTCTATTCTACACCAAGGATATCTCCTGATGGTCCTGTAAATGGATATGATATTATTTATAAGGATGAGACCTATGCAGGATTTATTGAGTCTAACACGGTAAAAGGCATGACGCCAATAGTTATTGTTGGTGCTAATGATGGTATGGTTCATGCTTTCAAGGTAAGCAAGATAAAGGATATAAATCCACCAACCACAGATAATAATGGCTGGCAGATAAGTATGTTTGTTAATCAGCCCAGTGATACCTCTCCACCAGCTGACCTTGGAAAAGAGCTATGGGCCTTTATCCCTTATAATACAGTTCCTTATCTTAGATGGTATTGCCAGGATGATTACTGCCATATACCAATGGTTGACGCAAGATTCACAGTAGTTGATGCCTCCATAAATGGGGATGGTGCTGGTTCCCAAAAAACTGTAAACTCCTGGAGAAGACTTCTTGTGGGTGCTATGGGGGTTGGCGGGAAGAAGATTAATTTTGCTAAAAAAACACTGAGCTCATCAATATTTGTTCTTGACATAACAGACCCTCAAAATCCTTCCCTGCTCTGGGAGAGGCCTTTACCTGATAATACCCTTACCACATCCAATCCTGCCATAGTTAGATTCGGTGAGAAGGATAAAAATGGTGAGTGGTATCTCGTTATAGGAAGTGGTCCTGCTGGTGTTACCACAAATAAACTTGAATATAAATCAGGTAATGCCTATATATATGTTTTTGACCTTAAGACAGGGGCGGTTAAAAAATCTATAGATACAGGCCTCTCAGGGTATGCTATAGGAGACCTTATGGCAGTTGATATGGACAGTGACTATAATGTGGATGATATTTATTTTGGTACCTATAAAGGTGCCTATTCAACCCAGACAGGTGACCTCTGGAGGTTGAGGATAAGAAATAATACGGATTACAAGGGTGTTTCTGACTGGGATAATACGATGCTTTCAAAAGTTGTATCAGTGGACAGGCCAATTTTTGCGTCTCCGGAGATAACTCTTGATGCAAAAGGTAATATCTGGATTTATTTCGGGACAGGGCTTTATCTGACCCTTGAGCATGCAAAAAAGACCACAGATTCTGAGTGGATATATGCCTTCAAAGAAACAGAGGCCTGCTGGAAAGGTAGTGGTACTTGCAGCGAATATTCTGATTTTTATAACACTACTAATATCTATTTCGCGAATGCAAAGGCAACCGAGATTGCCTGTTTCTGTGGTGGCAATATGGTTCAGAAACTTACCTGTTCTTCACCTGGCACTTGCCCATCAAATCCTTGCGGACCTTATGAAAATCTTGTAGTTTTAACGGTTAAGGATGCTACAATAGCGCAGGACTCTACAATTCCAGGTGATGGAGTACCTTCAAGTTGTACTAATAAAAAGGATGAGGATGCCATCTCCTGTCTTGAAAACTATATAATTGAGAACTACAATGGCTGGAAAAGGGCACTGCCCGGAAAAAAGATCTTTTCAAGACCCTTTGTAGCAGGTGGTCTTGCAGATTTTACTGCCTTTGAACCGACAAGTACATACTGCAGTCTGGGTGGAAATACCCATTTAATCACTCTGCACTATACTACAGGCACTTCTTATATCCAGCCCACTTTATACCTGGCTGGTGGTACAACCGGGAGTGTAAATAACGTTAAGATTATGGAGTCTGTAAAACTCGGAATTGGTGTACCCCCTCTTGGAGAGAGCCTTGTTGCCCTTCCTTTACAGGGTGATACTTATAAAGTTATTACACAGGTCAGTGGTGCCCTTCCAGGTACTACCGTGAACCCGAGTGTGCCTGTGAAAAGTGGATATGTCTTATGGTTGGTGAAATGAGAGGCATGACTTTGATAGAGCTACTAGTAGTAATCTCAATTATCGGGATAATTATGGTTATTGCCACAATCAATATACAATGGTTCATGCGTGAATCAAAACTCAACGAAATAAGGGATATACTTATTGCAGATTTAGAGGATATTAGATTAAAATCAATTACAGGTGTGCCTCATGGAATAAGATTTGATAACAAAAAAAATTATTCAATTATAGGATTAAAAGATATGAGATGTTCCAATGATACCACTATTCAGTGCTATGACAATAGTGACTGTCCAGGTGGCTCTGGAGAATGTTCAGTTACTGGTAATCTTGTGATTGACATGAACGAACAATATAAAATTATTTCATCAGCAGCCTCTCCTTTTCCGTTAAGAGGAAATTACATTATAAACTATACCGCATCAGATGATAATGAACTCTGGTTTGATAGAAAAGGATTACCAAGAAAGAAGTCTTGGGCACTTCATGCAAAAACAATAACCATATGTTATGATTCTAATGGTGACGGAGTTTGTGATTCAGGAGAACACCAGAAGAATATAACAATAAACAATGCCGGGAAAATACAATATGAAAAATAAAGGCTTTACACTCATAGAATTGCTTATAACAATGTTAATTTTAATGATAATCGGGATGGGTGTTTTTGCATGGGCTACAACTGTTATTAGAATCAGTGTGAATAACCAGAGAAATAATTTTGCCTTTACAATGGCACTTGATATAGCTAATAAACTCCAAAGGATGAGTGATAATATTTTGATTCAACCTTCAACAAAGAAATGTATAGGTTATAATAATTCCGGTGAACTTAGAAAGTGTCAGGATTGTACAACGGGAACACTAACAAATAATTTAGTTAATGTAAACCCTGCGGGTCTGTCTGAGTATACTAATCCATGGAATAATACATCAAAAAAGCTTTATCTTTATGATAACAACCAATGTGAAAATAAAACATGGCTTGATTCAACCTGTAGCTCTAATCTCATAATTCAAAATAATTCAAATGCGATGATTGATCATCCAAGAATTAATCAGGATTATAGCTCAATTAACCCCGTCAGGTCTTATAACAATACAACATATTATGCTGTATGGAGCATTGCTTATATTTCCTGCAAAGGAGAAGATAATAAAAGAAAGATTTTTGTTACTGTATACTGGTTAGATCCTGAACCAAAAGATACAGATGTTAACTCAATAGAAACAAAGATTAATAATGGTATGTATTCCATTAAAAGTGTATCTGTAACAGTAGAAAAGTCAGTAGGGACAGAATCATGAAATATTTTTTTAAAATTAGTTCTCGAGCTGGTGTGACATTGGTTGAGCTTTTGATTACTATGGCAATTTTTACGATTGTAACAGGTTTAATATTTTCTACATATACTATATTCATGAAACATACTACAGCAGAAAGGAAGATTACAAAAACAGAACTTGATATATTGAATCTATTCTGGCCTGCTTTAAAAGACATGCAGGCAGCAGGCTTTGGCATTTCTAAAGCTTTAACGCCGATTCAACTAAACGGGAGTGAGCTTATCATTTTAAGTACAGCAACAGGTGCTGATAAATATTCGGGCCTCTGGAGTTATGTGGATAATGAATGTAAGGTATCTGGTATACCCGATGGTGAATATGTAAGTGTTATAAGTTCCGTAGACAGGTCACTTCTTGGTTATTCAAAGATACTGAACAGTAAGCTCGCAGATATTACCTGCACCGCTAAAATAACAAAATCCGGTTATGTTGCCTATTGGATACCGAATACTACCCAGGGATACTACGAAGTGAGATTTGATTTAAAAGATTATTCAGGTGATAAGCCTTCTATTTGTTCTCCTGTGACAGCTAAATTTTCCAAAAGTCTGTCTTTAACAGCTACTAGTAATTATGAACCCTTATTGCACTGTGTGTTAAAAAACAGTTTAAATTATCGTTTTGGTTGCATTGATGCAAATGGAAGTATTTTATGGAAAACTGATCCTAATAGTTGCGGAACCGCAAAGCTGAGATTACTTAGAATCGGTTTTCTTATACAAAGTAGTCCCCGTATGGATGCTCAGGGACCTAATAGTATTACATTTTTTGAAGATCTTGCTCCTTCTTTAAGGATAACTTTAAATCTCACCAATGACCAGAGGTATTACAAATGGAGAAAAATAGAAGAAACCATACCCTTAAGGAATCTGGAATAGCCCTTGTAACTGTGTTAGTAATAGTAGCTATTGTACTAATGCTAACAAGCAGTATCACCTATTTATTGCTTAAAGGGCTATCCGCAAATGTAATTAATAAACAATTCGCTACTGTATATGAGGCTGCAAACGGAGGTGTGGAATATTTAGCAGGAATTATAAATGCCTATATTAATGGACAGGATCCTCAAAATATAGGTGGTGTGAGCGGTGATCTGTCGGGAATTATAAATAATTGTTCACCTGGTATCGCTACAATAACAATGAAAACATCAGATGGCAATTATACAATAAAAACCAGTATTCAATGTTTGGGCACATCTCCTGTGCCAGGACAGGGTGGGGTGCTAAGATTTCCTCCTCCCCCTCCCCTTAGTGCAGGCGGTATTGGTAGCACAAAAAATGCCTATATATTTTATTCAATTATATCCATTGCTCAAAAAAATGATGACCCTAAAAGTATCGCTCGGACAGAGGCGGTATATAAAACCGTAAAATGAAAAAATTTTTGATTATATTAATTCTATTTTTAAATTTTTTAATTTCTTGTGAGAGAAAAAATAAGATTGAACTGGCTGAGCAAAAAGTAAACCAGGACATAACAGTTTCTGCCACAGTCGATATAAAAGAGAAGGATAAACAACTTTTTGTCCAGCGTAAAAATAGTAGACCCCAAATTATTGAAATAAATATTTCGCCTCAGACACCAGCCCTTGGTGATATGTTGCATGTTAAGACAGCAGCAGTGGATAAAGACGGAGATATAGTTACTGTGAGGTATCAATGGTTTAAGAATGAGATCCTTTTAGCAGAGGATATTGATCAATTAAGTATAACATCTGAATTTAAAAGAGGTGATACTATTACCATATATGCGATACCTTATGATGGTAAAGAAAATGGTGACCCAGCATTTATAAAAGTCACAATTGTAAATTCTCCACCGGTAATTATTTCATCACCCCGGGATATAATGATAAAAAATAAAGTTTTAGAATATCAGATAAAAGCCCTTGATAAGGATGGAGATAATCTTCTGTATATTTTGAATTCAGGGCCCGATGGTGCAAACATTGACAATTCTGGCTTGTTGAGGTGGCAAATTCCAGATGGTTTTAGAGGTAAAGTAAATTTCTCTATATTGGTTAATGATAATAACGGTGGGGAAGCAATTCAAATATTTAGTGTAGAAATAGGAAGTTAATATATCACATGGTCACAAAATTGCCCTCCTGATTTCAAAGACAGGGCCTCAGTTACTGTCTCTGTTACTGATGGCCATGGAGGAGAGGCTTTTTATAGCTTTATAGTAACTATAAGGTCTGAGGAGAGATAAGGGAATTCTATTTACTAAAAAATAAGACTAAAACTTATGCTATACTTTATAAAGATTATTGATGGGTATTGAATACAAAAGACGATTAAATGAGAAGAAATTTCCAAACTGGGAAGAACTATCCGATGGTGGCCGAAGATACTGGCTTGAGGTGGAAGGAAGACATGGCTGGAAGGCAAGATATGTTAAAGAAGAGTAGAATTAGTAGAAGTTTAAATAAATAGTAAGTCCTCTTGCTTTTACTCATAATTTTAGGTAGGATTAAATAAAGTGGAGAAGGGTCTTAAAGGGCGGACAGAAGGAGGCATCTCCTATGGAATTAGAGAAGATAGCAGAAAAAATAAGGGATTTGGTTATAGGTGAGATAAGGGAGGAGTTCAGGGATTTTAAGGC
>JBDRWI010000082.1:0-9274 GCA_039802265.1 Caldifarciminota bacterium
ATAGAGAGCCTGCCCTGAATCCTGACCTGTCGCGGGGACAGGTTTATTTCAGGGTGAGGGTGATAAATTGGTTACCCCTCACCCTTGCCCTCTCCCTTATGGGAGAGGGATTTGATATATCCAAGGGGGGTTTATGAAAAAGTTATTATTGTGCCTTGTTCCGTTTTTGGTCCTTGCCGTGCCCTCAAACTGGAAAGAGGTCAAGACCTTTTACCAGCCTGATGGCACGCCAATACAGGCAAGGCTTATCGGTGACGAGCACTATCACTTCTTTGAAGACTTAGATGGATATGTGCTCGTGCGTGATAGTGAAGGCTGGTTCACCTATGCCAAAAAAGAGAATGGATTACTTGTGCCGACAGAGTATATCTATGGCAGGAGCAATCCCCCATATCAGCCAAGGCTCAGGCCTTCGGCTGAGGCTGTGGCAAAACTTCCCCAAAACAAATATAAAGAAATAAATCAATACGCAATAAAGGTTGCCCAGAGTGAAGAGAAGTTAAGAAAACTGGGCAAAGAAAATGCAAGTTATGAAGAGCGCTCACAAATCCTGGGATTGACCGGAACAAACAAACTGCTCTGCCTGCTTGCAGCATTCTCTGATTCAGGATTTGGCTGGGTCGCAAGCGGAGAGACCCCAGCACCTGCCCAGGAAAGGAGGCATTTCTGGGGTATTGCCTTTGGTGATAGCGTTCCACCACTTGTTCCTGACTCTTCAAAGTATTCTATGAATAATTACTACTGGGAGGCGACCTATGCGAAATTGAAGTGGACCGGTGATATTGACTCAATAAGAAATTCAGGAGTAACAAGGGCAAGTGCAAATAGCAATACGCCCGCCTATGTTAATGCTGCATGTCAGGCGGCGAATCCCTATGTTGATTTTTCTCAGTTTGATCTCGATAACAATGGTTATGTTGACCATCTCTTTGTAATCCATCCAGGCAAGGGTGAAGAAGAATCGGGGGACGCCACCGATATCTGGTCAGCCTCATATTCAGGATATAATTACGGACCGTTTGATGGCAAGTATGTAGACCGTTTTGTTGTGATTCCTGAGAATGCCAAACTCGGTGTCTTCTGCCATGAGTTATTCCATCAGTTTGCCAATGCTCCAGACCTCTATGATTATGACTATGATGGCAATCCAGTGGGTGATTATTGTCTAATGGCATCCGGTTCGTGGAACGGAGAGCCAGGTGGCACAAAACCGAGCCATATGTGTGGACTATTGAAATTGGAGACCGATGGAACATGGCCGCTTACAGGTGGTGGCTGGCTCCCTCCTGCGGCGGTAAAAGATACCAGCGAATTAGTTAACAGTGGTAAATATTTCATTACCCAGTTGGATTCGCAACCCGGCACTACCCTCACTTATGAAAGACTATATCTGGTCAGAAATACTGCGCTGAGAGATTCAAATCAAATGTTTATCTTAGAGAACAGACAGAAGACCGGCACTTATGAAAGTGGGCTTCCAAGAAGCGGACTCTGTATATACCACCTTGACCGCAGGATGACCGGTGCCGCGCGTCTCAATGATGGGCCATCTTCAGTTCGGTATTACTATTATTTTCATGAGCGAAACCTCGTTGACCCGAACTGGTACTATTATTGCGTCTCAGGATTGACTCGGGATTCAATCGTGAATTTCAACCCCAATGATTACTTTGCCCCCTTTGCGGCTGAATACGGTTTTATAAACTTTGACTCCCTTTCTATACCCAATTGCGGTAGAAACTGGCGGTATAATTCACCTCCTTCGGGTTGGGGACCAAAGATAACCGGAATAAGCAATTCCGGCTATGTTATGTCCTTCAATGTCTCAGGCCTGGCCGTGCCACCCACCGGACCGGCAATCAAGGTGCATTCATATTCAATCAAAGACCCCACAACCACCGGTTACACAAATAATAATAATGGAGTATTTGATTCAGGTGAACTTGATACATTGATTCTCACTCTATACAGCAGTGGTGCAAATGCAAGCGGTGTTCAGGAATCACTTTATACCGCTGACCCCTATATCTCAATCGTCAATCCGGGCAGACGAACCTTGGGAACAATGAATAATAACACCTATGCCAGTAATCAGTCCAATCCTTATCTGGTCCGGATTGCATTCAATACCCCACCGAATTATACTACGGAGTTTAAATACAAGGTCTGGGCAACAGGTTATACGGACTCAGCCTCCCTTTTTATTACAATAAACTCACCCTTCATTGCCTGGCGCTTCAGACCGGCAGATGTGCTTTCAAACCATAGACTTTTCTTACCGATGGCAATCGCGGTATATAATGATACAATATTCTTATCTGATGGTGATTCCCTGCCGCCACTCAGTGGTTCCTGGCGTTTATATAAGTTCAATCCTAACGGGACTCTAAATACAAATGCCTCCCTCTCTGGTCAGTCATCTTATAAAGGCGCCTGCGATATTGCTGCTGATGGCAATATCTACTGGACAAGGGCAGATTCCTGTATTGTAACCAATCGGGCACTTTCTCGGTTAAGTGGATTCCGACATTATAACAGCGACTGGGGTAGCGCGGCAGTAAAGAGGGTACGGGGAGTTACATTTCCACCAGCCAATGCGCCCACAAATTATATGCGTGATTCCCTGTTTGTCTACTGGCATGTCTATTATCAATCTGATGGAGTTACCGGCGTATTTGAGGAATCACTGATATGTGAGTCAAGACCCACATCCGGTAGTGCGGTAAGACGGGGTGCCTGGGTGATTCCTGAAGGCACAGCTCCACCCCAGGACCACTGGCGTAATGGTAGAGGACTTGAACATGATGGCTGGAGATTCTGGCGGGTATGCCTCTTCACGAATGAAATCTATCGTGCCCGTGCCCCGGTATCAGCAGGTGGCAGTATGGATACCATCTTCTCAATGAAAAATCCAAATCACTGGGGTTCCTATCCTGGCTATGATATAGACTTTCAGAGTAAAAATTCATCTGGTGGTGAGCCACATACACCATACGCAAGGGGTAATAAATTCTACTTATGGACAACAAATATTGAGAGTTCTGATGTGATGAAATTAGATGTGACACCCATTGTCCTTCCTTCACCGGTTAAAAATGTAACTGCAGTTAGAGTTGCACCAAATAACTATATAATCTGGGATGAGAAGAACTATAGTGGAAATCCAGATACGGTAGAGAAGGTGGAACGCTATATAATTTATCGGACCTTCTCTTTAAAGCCTGATGAGTATGGCGATAGTATTGGTTATTTCACCGCCCGCACCGGCTATGCCCGTGATACATTCGTTGATTATCAACCAGCCTTAAGGGCAACCACGGTCTATTATCGGGTCTCAGCAGTAAACTGGTTTGGCTTTATCCCTGGACATTCAAATCGTTCTCCAGGTGTCATTGGGGTAGAAGAGCAAACTTGTCTTCCCCATAGATTTTTCTTTTATGACATTACACCAAACATCATTAACCGACGGGTGATTATGAAATTTGAAATTCCTCAAGATTGCAAATTGAGTCTGAAGGTCTATAATGCAATAGGGCAGAGTGTCAGAACATTGATTGATGAAAGGCGTAAGGCGGGTATCTATAGTCTTATCTGGAATCTGCGTGACGATTTAAATAGATTACTTCCCGATGGTGTCTACTTCGTGAAATTCAGCACCGATAGCGGTTATGAACGGACACAGAAGGTCATTCTTGTGCGTTAAATTGATAATTGAAAGAGCAAACTATAAGGACAGGATGCGGAGTCTTGACAGATAGAAAATTTTGGCTATAATTTTTATGATAAAAATGGATTATAACAGAGAGGTTTCTCAAGACTTAAGTCTTGAGTAGAAAATCCGCAGGGCAAGCGGTGAGAAATAGTAAAAAAAAGCTTACTATTTATGGCACATAAAAATGCTATGAAATGATTATCCTCTCCCTTGACGGGAAAGGATAGAGAGCCTGCCCTGAATCCTGACCTGTCGCGGGGACAGGTTTATTTCAGGGTGAGGGTGATAAAATTGGTTACCCCTCACCCTTGCCCTCTCCCTTATGGGAGAGGGATTTGATATATCCAAGGAGGTTTATGAAAAAGTTATTAATAATAATGTCTGCCTTGTTTGTCCTATGTTTTGGGGCAAGTAAGGAAATGGAAGAAAAAGGGTATCAGGGTATCACGGTATCAGGAAATCAGGAGATTGGAAAAGGTGCGGGTGAAACGGCAGCTTGCGATATCTCAAGGATTGAGTTTGTCTCATCCTCCCGATTTGTGCCAAAACCCTTAGGTAATGCTACAAAGATTTTGTTCTCTAATGGAATTGAATTTGATACAAGGGAACTTGGTAAATCGGGTGAACCAGAATTACCCCGGAATTTAACAACTACCTACAAGTCTGATGAGTATGGGTATTATATTGTTCAAATTAAGGGTCCAATCTATGAGTACCATAAGACGCAACTTGAGGCAAACGGGGTTAAGGTCTTCTTCTATGTAAAAAACTATGCCTTTGTGTGCGGGATTCCCAATCAAGCAGTCTTAGAAAACATTCGCTCAAAGGGCGATGTCACCTGGGTCGGTATCTATCAACCCGCATACAAAATCTCAAGCCGTATAGAAGACGAGCCAGAGGAATTTATTGCGACGATTCTATTATTTGATGATACGGACTTAAATCAGACGGTCAATTCAATAAGGGCATTCACCAGACCGCAGGAAAAAATTCTGACCTCAGAATTTAAAGGTGAAGGATATACAAATAAGATAATTCGCACAAAGATAAAAAAATCCGATGTTGCAAATATTGCTAAACTGAAAGAGGTCTACTGGATTGAACCCTGGCATAGGGAAGTGCCGCTGAATCAAGGTTCTCAATGGTGTGTTCAAAAGGGCGTTGCTGATTCAGTAAGGACAGTCTGGCGCAAAGGGTTAAGAGGGGCGGGGCAGATAATCTGCACCTGTGATACTGGTGTGCGTCCAACCCAGTATTTCTTTGACTGGCCAGGATATGACCCGGGGACATGGTATTATAATAGCAGTCACCCAAGGGTTGTGGCACAGAGGCCAAGTGGACTTGAGATTGAACAATTACTTGGTTATCCACCGGGTTCGTGTTCAAAATGGGGTGATGAGGCAATTAATGACTATCACGGCACCCACACCGCAGGCTCAGCCTGTGGCTGGGATTCGGCAATGGGTGGCACGAGTCCTCAGGATGGCATGGCTTATCAGGCACGACTCTTCTTCCTTGATGGTGGCGGTGATTCCGGCGCAGTATATTTGCCCCTTGATTTGAACAAACTATATGCCTGGCCCTATGATTCTTCGGTTGCCAATGGCATACCCAGAGTCCTGACCATGAGCAATTCCTGGGGTGATTCATCTATAAATGGCGGTTATGATGCGGAATGTATGGAGACCGACCAGTTCTGCTGGTCACACAAGGACTTTCTCGTCTTCTTTTCTAATGGCAATGACGGCAGTTATTCAGGCATTGGACATCGCTCGGGTTCACCGGCATCAGCAAAGAATTGTATGGCGGTTGGGGCATTGACCCATCCTGGTAATAGTTCAGGGGGTGCCAATGCACTGGCGAGTTTCTCTTCCAGAGGACCCACCACAGATGGTCGGTATAAGCCTGATATTACAGCACCCGGAGAAAATGTAGTCTCAGCATACGGTGGGAACAACACCAGTACAACAACAATGTCCGGAACTTCAATGGCATCGCCAATTGCCGCCGGTGCCTCACTCTTAATCAGGCAATATCTTAAAGAAGGCTGGTATCCAACCGGTTCAAAGACCCCGGCCGATTCATTTGGCTATATCCTTTCCGATTTGATAAAGGCAATAATAATGCATGCCGATTCAGTCGGTGCCGTCACCGGTCATCGGGCATTCTGTGTTGACACCCTTTTTGGCTGGGGAAGGGTGAATCTGGATACAGTTCTGTATTTTGCCGGCGATAGTTGCAGACTTTTACTGACGCAGAACCTGACGGGTCTGGTAACCGGGGAAGAGATAATTTATAAATTTCTGATTCCTGCAGGTGCTGTGAATATAAGAATTACACTCGCCTGGACTGACTATCCCTCAACCCCTGTCTCTTATGGGTTGATCAATGACCTTGACCTTGTCGCAATATCACCTGCAACACCATCGGTAACATATAAAGGGAATATGTGGACAACAACAAGTCCATACCAGTCAGCGGCAAATCCAAGCGGTAGGGACTCCGTAAATGTCCGGGAGTCAATCCGCCTTGCCTCACTACCTGCACCGGGAATCTGGACCGTAAAGGTTCAGGCACCAAGAGTGGTATATGGTCCACAGCCATTTGCCTTAGCTGTCACCTATCGCCTGACTGCACCAAATGCGGTGGCAGGCAGGGTCATTCTTGACAAACCGGTCTATCGGGCAAATGACTTCTTTGTGGATACAATGCTGGTCCGGGTTGAAGACCACAATTACAATCCTACCGGCAATATAGATACTGTAATTGTCCGCCTCCTTGGTCGGCGCATTGAGACCCAACCCGAGACATTAAAAGTTCCTGAACTCGCCAACGGCGCTGGCGTATTTGAGGCAAAAATGCCCCTTCTCTTCCACAAGGCGGTCCACAATGATGGCAAGCTCTCGGTTGGACAGAATGACACAATCAGGGCAATCTATGTAGATAATACTCCATCATTTACCGATACAATGATCGCCCTGGTGGATGCGAGTTACTTCTTGATTACTGATGTGGGTGCTGAACTTTCACCATCAGGGGTTGATGTGGCAATAAAGTGGAAGACCAATGAACAGTCTACAAGTAAACTCTATTATGGACTCACACCAAGTCTGGGAAGTGTTGTTCAACTTGATACACCCCTTGTCCTCAACCATACAGTAAATCTCACCGGACTTGTCCAGGATACAATCTACTACTTTGATGTGGAATCAAAAGATTACCGGAATAATGTCGTCAGGGACAACAACGGAGGCAGGCATTATACATTCTCAACCCAGAAACCAAAAGGGGCAGACATCCTTGTTGCACTCCTGGATGGTGATGATAAATCAACCCCAAGTGGTGACCCGCTACCCAATCTGCGCACCAAGTTTGAGGCGGCAATAAAAGCCGGAGGATGGGCATATGACTGGTGGGAGACATCAGACCACGGTGGACAGTTACCGCCAAGGAATACATTGAAAACCTATAAGGCAATCTATGCCCCGAGTGAAGATGAATATCCGCCAATTCTCCAGGTGCAATGTGAGACAATAAAGGTCTATCAAGAAAAGGGTGGCAGAATTGCGATGGGTGGTCACGACTTTCTCTGGCATGCCTGGCAGAATAGCAGTAATAAAGCCTATGACACAACCTGGTGCAAGAACTATCTCCATGCAAGGTATCGTGGCGATGCAACAAGGAGTACTGCGGTAAGGTTATATGGAGTTGCCAATGACCCAATCAGTGGGGCATATGCGACCAGCGGCGTTCGTTATCAAGCCCATCGTACCGGGGCTGAAGGTGATTCCCTGATGGAAGTGGATGTGCCACCAAACGGCTGGGATGCGGGAGGGGTTGGTGATTCTACCTGGCGTCTGGAAAGCACTTCGGGATG
This sequence comes from Caldifarciminota bacterium, assembly GCA_039802265.1. GTDB lineage: Bacteria > Hydrothermota > Tepidihabitantia > SM23-42 > JAOAFX01 > JBDRWI01. The sequence goes on from JBDRWI010000082.1 coordinate 7,590, forward strand.
GGACTGTGGAATAAGATGGGAATCAGGACAGACGCATGGCACTTCAGGCGATGGTGTCTGGGGTGGACAGAAGACAAGGGTTGTCTATGATGCCTTTAGTATTACCCAGATATTGAATATGGACACACTTATTGATGTCTTAAATAAGGAATTCATCTATCTTATTGGTCATGACCATCCGGATGTGGTTGTTGATTCGCCAGCAACTGGATTTACCTATACCTCAAGCCCGATTAATATTCGCTGGACCGCAACTTACTATGGTGGTGCTTCAAATGACACAACCTGGATTGAATACTCTTCAGATGGTGGCGGAACCTGGAGACTCATCACCAAAGGAACCGGCATTACCTCACCATACTCCTGGAATCTCGGGACGCTTCAGAATGGTTATAAATATCGGATTAAAGTAACCGTCAGCGACAAGAATGTCTATCCATCGCTAAAGGGTTATGGAACGAGCGGAAATTTTGTAATCAAACGCGGTTCCGGTGGTGATACGCTCGGTCCAATCGTTGCACCACAGTCAATCGTTGTGTCAAGCAACCCCGCAATCGTTCCCTCAGGTGGTATGGACCTGCCATTCAATGCTGTAGTGAGTGACTCTGAGACAGGTTTGAGCAATATTAGTGGTGCCCAGTGGTATGCCAGGTATCTGGGGCAGTCTTCTAATACCTACACTATGTATCCGAGTGATGCCCAGTGGAATGACGATATAAAAGAGACTGTTCTTGGCTCAATGAGGTTGAGATATAAGGCAGGTCAGTCTGGAATCTGCACCCTTTATGTCCGGGCAAGGGATAACGCGGCAAGGGCAAACAACTGGGGTCCCTGGTATTATCGGACCCTTACGCTCATTGATGCTGACACGTTTATTACAATCGGGGTCTCTGAATACAAAACCGATATTCCCACGAAATATCAACTCTTCCAGCCGATGCCAAATCCATCACCTGGTTATGTGCGAATTAAATTTGCCCTGCCCTATCAAAGACGAGTGAAACTTGAGATATATAACTGTCTCGGTCAAAATGTCCGCACTTTAATAGACGAAGAAAGAAAACCTGGAGTATATACAATCATCTGGAATGGAAAGGATGACTTAGGTCGCCAGGTTCCTGCAGGAATCTACTTCTATCAGTTCAGGACCGATGATTACATAGCCACCCAGAAGGCAGTATTTTTGAGATAGAAATACCAATGGATTTTAAAATCGAAGGGCAGTCCGCCTATTCTGGCGGACTGCCCAATTGGTTATCAAAAAGTCATTTTTTTCTGTTGACAGATAAAGTAAATTTAATATAATAGAAAATTAGAACGGGTACGGATGATAAAAAAGAAATAACTGCTCGATAAAAAACCCTCACCTTTATCCTCTCCGCTTTTAAGAAAGAGCGCAGGTGTGAGGGTCGGGGTTCAGTGGTTTGCCCTTGATGAATCTTCTTGGTGGGTGTTCAGAAATATGTGATTTTAATGGTAATCTTTTGTGATGAATTTCTTATGGATTGGCTTGCTACAATTGAGACAACGATAACAAAAAGAGGTTTATTTTAATCTTCCTCCCCCTTTGATGGGGGAGAATAAAGGTGGGGGTGAAAAATAAGGCTGGCGTCCAAGGATAAAATAATAAGGCTCATGACCAGAAAGTGTGGTGAAAAACTTGAAAGGCATCCATTAGATCCATA
>JBDRWI010000083.1:0-9218 GCA_039802265.1 Caldifarciminota bacterium
GGCATTTGGCATGTATGCCCAATACTGGGCAAGTGAACCGCCCAGCGGCTTTAATTCATTATGCAGCGACCGCTCAAATTATCTTCTATTTTACGATATGCAGTTTGTACCACAGTATTATGAATATCGCCTTCTGGGAAAAGCTTCTACCGATGGTGGTGGATCCTGGGCTGGTAACGCAAACTGGCACGGATGGAGTACCACAGGAGACGGAACGCCATGTACAGCTTGTGACTCTAATGATATTGGTTACCTTGTCTGGCCTGCGGTCGTGACTAGCAATCATCTATCAGTGATAATGTTTGGCTATGCCAGTGGAACCGAAATCCAGGTGGTCCCTTATCCCGGCTCAGGTTACCGCGAGGACCCATATATTGAAAGCAATCTTGCTGGCAGACTCTACCTTGTCTGGTCTGATTCAAGGGATGGTAATTATGAAATTTATTTTAAAAAATCAACTGACGGCGGCTCAACCTGGAGCAATGACCAACGTTTGACCAATGCCTCGGGCAATTCCACTGAACCAGCACTTGTATTGGGAAACCCTGGAGAAATATATGTAGTCTGGATTGATACCCGTGATGGTAATTCAGAGGTCTATTTTAAATACTCTGAAGATGATGGGACAACCTGGAGTGCGGATACACGCCTTACAAATGACCCTGGCGATTGCAGCGGAACACACATTGCCATTTCACCGGATAAAATGAATCTTTATGTCGTCTGGAATGATACCCGCGATGGTCAGCAAGAAGTCTATTTTAAAAGAGGAACTATCCTCACCGGGATTGCTGAGTCGTCACAGACGGAGAAAGAAAATCACCTTAATATCATTCCCAATCCATTCACTGAAAAAACAGAGATACGATTTACAAATTACAATTTACGACCAGCGACGCTCAAAATTTACGATGCCTCTGGTAGAATGGTGAAATCATTCAATCCAGCATCAGGTATCCAGAGTCAAGCATCGGGTTTTGTGTGGGATGGCACTGATGATTCCGGTCGCAAACTGCCGGCTGGTGTCTATTTTGTGCAATTAGAAGCAGGAGATTATAAAGCGACCGAGAAGGTAATTTTGCTCAGATGAGATGTCTCATAACCCCCTTTCTTCTCTGCGGTCGGGCTTTGCCCGACCGCAGGGTTAAGAGATTACAAAATGGATATAAATCCGAATGGTTACGAAACACCCTTTGCTATATGTTTCCATAACTGTTTCAGTGATACCCACGCTTATGTTTAAAAATATCTTTCTTTGTTTCTTAAGAAACAAAGAAAGTTGTTGTTCAACCGACAGCGGCTTGTTATGGGAAAAATAATTGTGTAGCATCCGCACCAATGATTTTCATCAGGGCACGCCTCAGCCTGACAAAAAATTTTTTATCAGGGATAGATCATTCGGAGTAGGGAATTTATTCCCGTAAAAAAATTTTCGTCCATTTGAAACCTGTCCTCACAGAAGTCAGGAATGGACGCGACAAATTTTTCTTAGGGTGAGACGCCCTTAGGCTGAAGGGATAAGGAGAATCTTGGAAAAAATTTATCTTGATACTTTAATTGCCTGTTTGAAAGAGATTGTTAAGGCATTAAAGAGTGAACCAGAAAAGGCACTCATTGAATTGCGTGAGATTGGTAAAACCTTAGATAGTATTGTGCCTTATCGGGATGGACATAGTGAGCGGGTGGCAAAATATGCAGTGAGGATTGCTGAAAAGATGGGTTTTAGTAAGGAGCAACTGGTGATGGTAGAGGCAAGTGCCTTATTGCATGATTTAGGTAAGATAGGTATTGATGAGACGCTCTTATACAAGCCCGAGCCTTTAACAAAAGAAGAAAAACAAGAAATTAATAAGCATGTTTTAAGGGGTTATCATATTTTATCAGGGTTTACCGATATTCCTGAAATATTGAATGGTATGAAATGCCATCATGAGTTCTGGGATGGCAGTGGTTACCCTGAAGGTTTAAAAGATGGCGAGATTCCTTTGATCGGTAGAATCCTTGCGGTGGCTGACGCCTATGATGCGATGACCTCAAAGAGACCGTATAGAAAAGTCTTTACCAAACAGGAAGCACTACGGGAATTAAAAAAGATGTCTGGTATTCAATTTGATGGGGATATAGTAAAGGTATTTTCTAAAGTCATTGGTGGAACCAAGACATAGGCACTACACCAATTTGTGGAATACCGAAATTTATTTATTATTATACCCGAATCCAGCGATAAAATCGCTGGATTTATCTCTCTACTTGCTACTCGTTTCTCGCTACTTTTGAATCCAGTTATCACTGGATTCAGGTTATACATACCACAAAGATAAAGTTTTAGAAAGTACTCTCATATTCTGGTAATTACCGGAATATAAGACAGAAAATTTTGAAGAAAGTATCCTGTTTGTCGCTGAAGAATGATTCTATCATGCTAACATTTTAACATTCTAACATGTTAGAATATTAGAACGGTGGATTTATTATGGAGTTAATTCGTAAGAATTTTATAAAAGGCTCACGCCTTAACTCCAACCATCAAACCACGAACATAATTCTCGCTATCGCTTGATAAATCTGAAGATCGCATGGTATGGGGTTTGGTATTGGAAATGAGATAGGGTTTGGTTTAGCGGTTTTGTTGAATGTAGGGCGAGGCTTTAGCCTTGCAACAGAAATAAGCAAACCTAAAGGTTTGCCCTACAGTGTTATATAAGACTATCTGACAATTTCCTTGCCTCTTCTGAATCAGGGATTATTCTCAAGACCTTTTGCAAAATTTTCCGGGCATCGTTTTTATTGCCATGTTCTATACAACTCTTAGCAAAATTTATTGCCTCGGTTTCAAATTCGCTCAAAATTCTGAATCTCATATCAACCGACCAGTTATCAAAATTCTTCTTAAACGGCTCGCCACGGAATAATTTGAAAGCCCTTAAGTACTCCTTGCGGGCAAAACCCCATTCCCCTGCCCGCTCCAGCGCCTTTGCTTGGGCCAATGTCTGCTCAAATTCCTGATAGTCGGTGGTAAAATAAAGCTGCCAGCATAGAATACCTTCTTGGATACTCAGAAGGTGGGGTGCTAACCCAAGATTTTTTCTTATTCGCACCAATAAATGAGCAAGATTTTTATTCGGGCTTTTACTCCTTGGCCAGAAATTTTCATATATTTCCTTCAGTAATAATCGCTGATTTTTATTACTTCCTATATGAATCAAAAATGCCAGGTCTTTTGGTGAAAGTTTAATTTTAATCCGCTCCCCCGATTTTAAAATTTCCACTTCACCAAGAAATTTGATAACAAACACAGGTATTTCTTTATTGAAGACCGGCAAGGCAAGAATTGACCGGGGTAGACCAATTCTCCTTTTCCTTTCTAACATTTTTAAAACCACATCGGGATAAAAGACACACAGACGATGAAAATATCCTTGGAGTCCCTTTTTATCCGCAAAATTTAGTGCCCGATTATAGTCTTTTATACGCCGGGTTCTTTGTGCATTTTTCATCAGGAGAATCAACTTTACAAATGGCTCACTTTTAAATCGTTCTGGTATAAGGATTCCGTCTTTACTTATATAAAGTCTGCGGATGTAATAGTCCTGCATCATTTGATTCTTTCTTAATAAAGGAATTAAATCCTTTATAAGCATCTGTGCCTGTTTTACATCACCGAGACTAAAATATATCGTCGCCAAGAGCATGGTTGAGCTGTGAAGATATTGTAATACTTCTGCCTTTTTGGCGATCTCAATCGCCCGTCTTGCTTCTTCGGCCGCCGCTATTATCCTGCCCGTTCCAAAAAATGCCTGAGCACGGGCTAAAGGAATAAAAGTATAGACTGGTGCATCTTTATACTTTAATTCTTTCAAAGTCTTTAATGCCTTTTCGTATTCAGCATTTAAATTATAACACCCGGCAAGGGAAATCAAACAGGCATCATGCATATCTGGAGAGACGTTTTCCATCGCAATCTCATAATATTCTTTCGCCTTAAGATACTCTCCGATATTGGAATAGAGATTACCAAGGTTTATATAAAAGCTCCCATCACAGAATTTCTTTATAAGTCGTTGACACTCATTAGCACATTGTAAAGCGTCTTTCAATTTGAGAAGCCGGGCGAGTGCCATACCTTTAAGAAGATTAAAAAGAAACCACAAGACCGGGTCTCCTTTAAATGGCATTCTCTTTTCCAGATGTTTCATCAAATTTAGCATCAGTCTTGGCTTACCCATCCAGAATAGGGCATTTGCCTCTACTATCCCAGCGCGCAATGAAGAATAAAATAATCTCTCTTTTTCAAGGGCCGTACGTAAGGAATGCGCTATTTCATAATATTTACCCGGCGGTTCTTTATCAAAAAGAAGCATAAGTTTTTCAAGTTTACGGCGTGAACTTAAATATTCATAAGGGACTTTATCCAGGAGTCTTGTATCGCCACAATACGGAAGATAATTTAGAATTTCTGCTGCCGCTTTCATATTTCCCTCTTCTGTAAGCATCTCTGCCTTTTCAATCTTCTTTTGAACATCCTGTGGGATTGGAACTTTAGGCATTATTCTTGCGGATTGATTTTTTCTATCATAACCCCCAACTCCGTACCTTTGCCAGATTTTTCTGATCCCGGGCAAAGAAAGGAAAATCTTTTGTTTCAGTAATTCCATTTTTGCCTGCAATAAAGTAATTTGGGGATTATTTTCTTTTAAGAGAAAGACCTTTTGGGCGATTCTCTCTGGGGTAATGTTCCAAGGGATTCTTGGTTTTGTAAGTTGCTTTAGCCCACCGGTCTTATATTTTTTAAGCCAGCGCCTTACCGTCCAGATTGAGATTCCAAAATACTTGCCCACATTATAAATAGATTCCCCTTTTTCAATTGCCTCAACTGCCTTTATCCTCAATTCAATCGGTTTTGCCATAATAAGTGCAATTTGCGTTAAAATTATATATAAATAGGAACTATTTGTCAATAAAGAAAATTACCCTCTACAAATCCGCTACTGGCAAGGCGCCGTAAGAAGCACAAAAGCAAAAATAAACATATTTTAAAGTATAATATGTATAGCAAGGAGGCAAATTATGAGTGCGCCGAGCAAAGTTCAATCTATCCAATTGGTGAAAGTCCAATCTAATGAAAGGTTAGCAACCGCATTAGTATGGAGGAATTTATGAAACGACAAAAGATAAATCTAATTTTTTGCGCACTTGCAATTCCTGTTTTTCTATTTTCTCAAATAACCTTTGAGCACACTTACGGAGGCCCTTACGATGAGGAAGGTTATTCAGTCCAGCAGACAATAGATGGTGGTTATATTTTCACTGGCTTTGGTTCTTTACCAACAGAATGGCGCTTTGTTCTTTTATTTAAGGTTGACGCTTATGGTAATACCCTCTGGGGGAAAATGTATTATACTAGTTATTGGTATAATTATGGCTATTGTGTCCGGCAGACTTCTGATCAAGGATACATCGTTGTTGGTGCGACCCAGTTTACTCAGGGTGGGCAATTTGATGTCTATCTAATAAAGACTGATGCAGATGGGAATATGCTCTGGAGTAGAACTTATGATGGTCCTGACCCGGGGCACAATGATGCGGGTGAGTTTATACAGCAGACTTCTGATGGTGGTTATATTATTGCCGGCAGCACAGAGAGGAATGATGGTTATTATGATATTTATTTGATAAAAACGGATTCATTGGGAAGTATAATCTGGGCAAAAACCTACGGAAATTATGGTGTTAGTGAGACAGGCCGCGAAGTTCAGATTACCTCTGATGGCGGTTATATTATTGTTGGCGATAGTATGGGGCTTTATAATCATCAGGTCTATCTTGTGAAGACCGATTCGTTGGGAAATCTTCGCTGGACGCGCTCCTATGGTGGTTCCGGATATGACTGGGGGCGTTCGGTTAAAGAAACTTCAGATGGTGGTTATATTATTGCTGGCACACTCAATATGAATGATGCCTGGTTAATTAAGACAGATTCGCTTGGTAATATACTTTGGACCCGGACTTACGGTGGTTCTGATATGGATTGTGCTCGGTCTGTGCAACTCACAAATAATGGTGGTTTTATACTTGCTGGTTGGACATTTTCCTTTGGTGCCGGGAGTTGCGATTTCTATATAGTGAAGACCGATTCAGCAGGCGATACCCTCTGCACCCGTACTTATGGTGGTGGGTCAGCTGATTGGAGTCAGTGCCTTGAAAAAACACTGGATAGTGGTTATGTCATTATTGGTATGACCGAATCATTTGGTGCTGGTGGACGGGATGTCTATCTGGTAAAAACCGATTCCTTAGGAAATGTTATCGGAGTTGAAGAGTTAGAAGTCTCAAATCTTCAATCAAAAATTGAAAATCTTGAGGTCTATCCTAATCCATTCTCTAATAGAATAAATATAAGACTTAGGGCACATGATTCACGATACCGGATGGCAAATTTCTCTTTGAAGATTTACGATATTCCAGGCAGGGTTGTTAAGGATTTAACAAATAACCTTGTATCTTGTATCTTACATCATTCATCTACTATTTTCTGGGATGGCACTGATGATTTTGGTCGTAAGCTTCCTTCCGGTGTCTATTTTGTGCGGATGCAAGCCGAAGATTATAAAGAGACAAAGAAGGTGATGCTGTTAAAATAGACGACGCACAGCGTCATTCTGACTTTGAGCCCTTCGCCTCTTGTCATTCTGAACGGAGCATTAGCGAAGTGAAGAATCTCTCTCAGGGTAAACTTCGTGAAGATGAAGAATCTCGGGGTTTCAGGGGCATTGCCTCTGATGATGTTCTTGTTGTATAGGAATTTGAAAAATTCCTATACAATAGGTGAAAATAAAAAATTTGTAATAAAAATTGATAAGGACTAGGGCAATAATAACATTCTGTGTGAAAAGTGGTGCTGAAAAAATGCTCTTGAGCGAGCTTTTAGTAAGGAAAATGGCAAATCGAAATAGACCTCCCCTATCTCAAAGTCAAAAGAGAAAGACAAAAATTGGGTTGTAATGGAATGATGAAGATATCTCTTACGGCGGACGATAAGACCTGAGAAATCCAAGGGTAGATGAAAAATAGACGACTTCAACCAGTTTCATCGGTTTGTGGCAAATCGGACAGGCAAGTGGATCAATACCGGTAAGATTGATTTGACGCTCACGCCAGGTTTCTTGTCTAATTAACTCTTGCTCGTAAGCCAGTGCCGCAAATACTGTCGGAAGTAATTGCTTTCTAATCCGATTGCTTAAGACACCGTAATAACGGATCTGACGGAAATGGGGTGGCAGGATGTGTTGGATTAAGAGTTTGATGAAATCAAGTGCCGGTCTGGTTTCTGTGAATTCTCGTTGGTTGTGCGGTTTACAGGTGAAGGTAACGCACCACTGGGAGTTAAAATCTTCCCTCAGTTCGTAGCGGATGATTCGGCTTTCTGCAATCGGTGGTCGTTTGCTATACCTGACCGCGTAAGGGATAGTGAGCCTTTCTGGTGGTAGTTCTTGGCTATCGTGGACATACCAGTTGATTTCAAGGAGTGGATCAAAGAAGGTATCCAAGGTCCCTGGATGATTGAAGACTGAAAGTTGAGGGTCTGCGTAGTAGTGTGGTTGAGGGTTTTTGAGGTATTTTTTGATTGTCTTTTTAAGGCTTGCGATGAGTAAATAGCGGTATCGTTTATGGAGCATAGCAAAGGGAATGTAGGTACATTTCGTAAGGTGGTTTGTTGGTTTACCATTTTCCAGGACCAGTCCGATTGCGGTGACGAAGAGATGGATGTGGCAGTTAAAGTTAACCTTGCGGCCGAAGGTATGGAGTGCGGCGGTGATGAGTGGTAAGATTTTTTTCTTCTGTTGGTAATAAGAGAGGATGGTTTTGGCTGCGGCGATGAATAGGCAATTGAGCAAGAAGCGATTTTTATTGAATAGCTCTCTTAGGGAGTCTGGGATAGTGAAGGTGATATGGTGGAAGGGTGTGGCTGGGAAGATGGTTTGGAGTTTTGCGATGAATTCATCGGTGGCTTTTTTTCCGCAGGAATTGCAGAAGCGGGATTTACAGGTATTGGGGATGAACTTACATTCCCAGGGGTGGTCTTGGCATTGATAGACATGATAACCGAGTTTTTGTGGGTTTCGGCAGGCGAGCATTTTTTCGACTTGTTTAATAACATAATCTGGGGTGTTAGGGTTTTTGGTGAGGTAGTCTGGCCAGTGGTCTTTGAAGATTTGTTTGATGGTGATTGGATTTGTTCTCATCAGAGGATATTATGGCGATAATTAACTTTAAATGCAATAGGTGTGAGATAGTATTTGATTTTGATGTTGGCGAGATAGCGTTTGAGTTAGTTAATGGGCGGCCACAGTTTGAACGGGAGATTGAGTGTCCGAACTGTGGTAAGTTAACTTTAGATGAGGTTGAATTGACCGAGCTTGGTCAATCTCAACTTACTGAATTATGGTGGCAAAATGGTGAAAGAAAACAGAGTGAAAAATAAAGGGGTTTCAGGGGCAAAGCCCCTGACTATGTTCATGTATCATTTGGTTTTCGTTCCTGAATTAAGTTCAGGACAGGCTCTAATCGTGGTTGTCACGATGCGTTAGACGAATTGGATAGGATAATAATGACCAAGCCTGTAAATTTTGTGGTGGATATGGATAAATTCTTTGATAGTGTCAATCATAATTGGTTAATGGGGTGTGTAAGACAGTGGGTAGTTGATAAAAGTTTCTTGCGGATAATAGAGCGGTTTTTGAAGGCGGGGATAATGGAAGAGGGTAAATATTTTGATATGGAGAAAGGAGTGCCACAAGGTGCGGTATTAAGTCCGATACTGGCGAATATCTATCTACACTACATATTGGAGGCTCATGACCAGAAAGTGTGGTGAAAAACTTGAAAGGCATCCATTAGATCCATATAATATGGATATTTTTGAAAGAAAGGATCTAAAAGATGCCAAAGGATTATATTCAAATCTCCTTAGGTTTGCAAGAGTTTTCTGTGTTAGATTGGAAAGAGGATAACCAAGGGGTGATTGTGGAAGTGATGAAGACTTTATCTTATGGTGTTTGTCCAAAATGTGGTGAGAGTACTAATAAAGTCCATCAATATAAAGCACGGTTAATTGATGACATTCCTATCCAGAATAAGAGATTGCGCTTGAATCTTAGACAGCGGCGGTTTAAATGTGCCAGTTGTGGTAAGGTATTTACTGAACGTTTTGAGAGTAT
>JBDRWI010000084.1:0-8926 GCA_039802265.1 Caldifarciminota bacterium
AAAGAGCATAATTACCGCGCCACCAAATGTGACTAAAAATGTCTTATCTGCTCTTAATATATGAATCTTATCACGATAAAATCCCACAAGGCGCCAGGAACAGATTGCGGTGATCTCCCAGAAAAGATACATAAATATTAAATTTGCTGAATATACCAGACCCATCATTGAACCGATGAATAATAAGACCATTAAATAATATTCACTCTGATTCTCTTCATGGGAGATATAACCAACCGAATATAAAACAATCAACATTCCAATAAAGGAAGACACAATGGACATAAAGACTGATAGACCATCAACCACAAGATAAAAATCAAGCCCCATAACAAGGGGTCTACCAAATATATGCTGTCCACCATTAAATACAAAGGATAATAATAATAAAGGAAGGATTGCAGTTGCTAAGGCAATGAGTACTGACCAGACCGAACGGAAACTCTTTGATATCAAACCCGCGACCGGAATGGTCAATGAGCCGATTATTGGGACAAATACCGTCAATATGGTAATCGTCTCAATATTCATAAAGATTGGCAATTATATTTAAAATAAGAAAAATGTCAATAGACAAGTGAATTGTTTTTTGGAATGAATATATGTAAACTATTCCATTTTGCAATAATGCAATTTAAAATGATAGATAAAATAAATAGCAAGATATTTAGAGCTTCTGAAATAGTCGTTGTTAAAGTTTTAAAGAAAGTGAATGCAAAAGTTTCCTCCTGTGCAGCAGGCTGTGGTCCAGTTTTTTAGACTTGACACTACTAATCCTATTGGATATAATAAGGCGATTCCTCGGTAGCTCAATGGTGGAGCATCCGGCTGTTAACCGGAGGGTTGCAGGTTCGAGTCCTGCCCGAGGAGTCTCTTAGCTAAGAGTTAGGCGAATAAAAATATAAATGTAGCATCCAATTTTATTGGGAATTTGAAATTTTAGAGTTCTCCTATAAATTCTGTACCTGAAAAAGGCTTACGCTTATATATTTTTCTTTTATATTGGATAATTCTACCCCTCCAGATTGTGAAATCCGAAATTGTTTCCAATTTCCATAAAATACTGGATGATTATACATAACCATCAGCCTATCATATTGACATTTCTCCAGAATTAAGTATAATCCACCGTTATGAATAAATATCTATATTTACTTTCACTGCTTGTCTTTTTAGGATGTGCCCAAGAAGAAGTAAGAGTGGGTATTGCAATTCCACTCAAGGGTGAACAGCGGTTTATGGCAAAAGGGATTTTACAGGGTGCAAAACTCGCAGCTGATGAATGGAATATCAGGGGTGGGGCATTGGGTAAAAAGATTGTGCTTGAGGTAATGGACGACGAGGCGAATTCAGAAAAGGCAGTTGAGGTGGCAAAGGAACTCGTCAATAAAAGGGTAATCGGTGTTATCGGTCATATGAACTCCCACTGTTCAATCGCTGCGTCTGAAATCTATGAAGGTGCGGGCGTGGTTATGATTTCACCGTCCTCAACAAATCCCGAACTGACTGAAAGGAAATTAAAGAATATCTTCCGCATATGCGGAAGGGATGATATCCAGGCAAAGACTGCAGCCGATTTTATTGTTAATGTTCTTAATGCAAAGACAATATATCTTATTCATGACCATTCAGTCTATTCAGTTGGTTTGATAAATTCACTCAAGGAATTCATCAAAGAGAAAATTCTGATAAAAGGGGAAAAAGGGATAAATCAAGGTGATACAATCTTTACTGAAATAATACAGGAAATAAGGGCGATAAATCCTGCGGTAGTCTATTTTGCCGGTTATGACCCGGAAGGCGCAAGGATTTTAAGGCAGATGCGTGAGGAAAAGATTACCAGTGTCTTCTTTGGTGCGGATGGCCTGGTTACGGAAAATTTCTTAAAGACTGCGGGCAATAGTGCTGAAGAAGTTTATTTGACCTTTGGGTACTCGGTTGAAGATTTAGGCTCGGCACAGCATTTTGTCCGAGTCTACAGAGAAAAATACAAAACAATCGACCAATATGCGGTCTATGCCTATGACGCAACAAATATCCTGTTAGAGGCATACTGTCGGGCAAAAGCGCAGCCTCTCGCTACAGTGCTCCGTAATGAGAAATTTGATGGTGCCTTAGGATTGATTACATTTGATGATAAAGGAGATGTAGGGCACTCACCCTATATGGTCTGGACAGTAAAAGAGATGAAGTTTGTACCCTGGTCTAAGGACCTGTGAAGTTCAATTCTTGACATATTGAAAAGTTTGGTTATACTTAAGGGGCTGGAAATGGCTTATTTAGACTTAAATCTTCGTTTAAATCCACAAGGAGGTATAATTGAACTTTATTTTGGGATTGTTGCTTATTATCCAACAACTTGACCATTTTGAATTTGTTCCAATCCCCTCACCGCAAATTGCTGGCGATTCATTTACCGTCACCATCTATGCCCTTGACGCCGCCAATCAGCCGGTTACCAATTACAACGGGCATCCGTTTGTTTACTCATCACGCGGATTTGTATACTGTTATAAACAGGTCTCGTTCCTTAACGGCTCTTGCACCGAAAAGTTAATGGTTACCCTTGCTGATTATATGGCGTTGATTTGCCATGATTTTAACTTAAATGTTTTGGATACCTCAAATTATTTTACTGTCATACCCAATGTCCCATCAAAACTTCTCTCTCTCGTTCCCAACGAAATTCATGAACCAGGGACAACAGATGGAAAAGGCGGGACACCCATTGGGCAAATCGCAGGTGTACCATTCAGTGTAAGCATCTATATTACTGATATATGGTATAACATTGTTGATACAGTAAATCACCTGATCAGCTTCACAACCAATGATCAGTTTGTCCAATCTTCACAAATTCAACTTACTAACGGTTACGCCGTATTACCATTTGCCTTTAGAACGGCTGGGACGCGAAGATTCTACTTCAATGATTTGACCAGTCCGACAATTAAGCAAGATACCTCAAGCAGCATCTCTATCTACCCTGGCGAATATGCACGGCTCCTCGTGCTTTTACCCGGAGAAAACCATCTTCCCGGTGATACCACAACGAATACATCGGCCACCCCTGGTAAATATGGGGTTCCTTATGACCAGTATGTTCTTGAAGATTTCCAGGTCACCGTCTATGCAACCGATTCAATGTGGAATAAGACCGGTGTCTCGGGAAATGCAATTCAGCTTTCCGGTTCATCCGGTTTCTCTAATCCGCCTCCTCAAAATCTTTCCAATGGTGAAGTTACATTTACTGCCAACTTTTCTACCAGCGGTGAAAAGTTTTTGCTTGCCCGGGACATAAACAACAATTTCTATAGTTACGATAACTTTCTAAGGGTTGTTTCCCGGGCAAATAACTTTGATATATCTGTCAATCCCGATACAATCTCGCCCGGTGAGATTGCCTATATCACCGTCACTGTTTATGATCGAAATAATAACCCCATTGAAGGCAAGTGGGTTAATTTTTCGGTAATTGGTGGTAATGGCTATATAATTGCCCAGTATGATACAGTTCAGACAAACGCACAGGGCGTATGTCAGTCCCAGTTTACCATCACAAGTGGCTATTTCAATGAACTTGATACAATTATGGTGAGCGCGGATAATTATGCAGAGACGACCACCGTATATGTTATCATTCCTGATTCTTCAGTTATGGAAGGCAATATCGTTGCCTATCCCAATCCATTCGGTAAGATCAATCAGCCCTATACCCGTTTTGTCTACTATCTGCAGCAACATTGCAATGTGATTTATGCAATTTATGATGCCTTTGGAAATTGTGTCCATTATGAAGAAATTGCCTCTGGTCAGAATGGTGCCCGAATGGGAATAAATACTCTGACCTGGTATGGTAAAAATGACAAGAATAAACGAGTAGCGAGCGGTGTCTATTATGTTTTAATAAAAGGTTATCTCCATACAAACATATTTTTAGAAAAGAGAATAAGGGTAGGTGTAATATGGTAAAAATAAATACGAAATCCGAAATCCGAAATCCGAAACAAATTGCAAAATCTAAACATAGAATACTTAAGTCAAATTCTGTAGTATTACTCGCCACTCTCTACTCGCTACTCGCTACTTTTTTATTTGCCCAGGATGGCGGAATTCCCGGTGCATTCCTGAATTATGGAATGAGTCCGAGAACCACTGCCTTGGGCAAGGCATTCACCGGACTTGCTGATGATGAAGAAGCAATATACTACAATCCTGCAGGACTGGGACAGTTATATTCGCATAATATAAAATCGTCTTTCATTCAACTCTTCGGGCATGAACTGGGCTATTTAGGTTATGCATTGCCGACACGCCGATATGGCACATTGGGGGTAAATATTATACACTTCCGAGCAAAGAATGTTGACTCAAGAGATGAAAATATGAATTCATTTCAACCTTTCTATTTTGCCCAGAGTTGTTTTATCCTTGCCTATGCCAACCCGGTGGCGAAGCCATTGAGCCTCGGGGTAAACTTAAAATTTGTCAACACCAAGATTGCTCAATATACGGCAATAGGGGCTGGTGGTGATATCGGGTTATTCTTATTCCCTAGGCAGAATTATACATTTGGTATTGCCGCCCAGAATCTTCTCGGTCCAAAATTGACATTCACGGATGGTGGTGAGACTGATGAATACCCAATTACCTTCAGGTTCGGTGGGGCAATAAAGTTGTATCAGGGCAGGGCAATAATCGTTGGTGATATCGTCAAGGACATCCTTGAATACACATCAATAAAGCCCCGTTTGGGATTCGAATTTTCGCCGGTCTATCCTATTCTGACCATACGGGCCGGCGTTGACGAAAATGCGTTAAATGCGGGGCTGGGAATAAGGCAATTCTTCGGGAATATGTCGGCTGGCATTGATTACGCTGTAGAAATGCACTATAAGTCTAATTTCTTATTACCGATTCGGCACCGTATTGGTATATCTGTGGAATTCGGTGGATTCAGAACCTGGGTAAGTGCCACACCGAAACAATTCTCGCCAACCCCTGGGCGCAAGGAGAATGTTACCTGGCTTGACCTACACTACTCTACTAAAGGTGAAATCCAACGCTGGCAGTTATTGATAAAGAATGGATTTGGTGAAGTTGTGAGAACCTACTCAGGCTGGGACGCACCACCCCTGAGGCTTTCCTGGGATGGACTTGATGATGTAGGAAGAAGGGTTGCGGATGGTAGATATTATTATGAGATTGTTATTATTAGCAAGGATGGCGATACCATTTCCTTCTCTGACTTTTTAGTCAATGTGGTAACTCTTGGTCCGGCCGGTGAGATTGAATTCATTCCCCAAGAATAGATTATGTTCTTGTATAGGAATTCCAAAAATCATAGAGAAACCCTCACCTTTATCCTCTCCCCTTTAAAGGGAGAGGGCAGGGGTGAGTGTTGGGGTTTCAGGACTTGCCCTGATGTATCTTGAATAAGGGATAGGGTGTGAAATGGATATAATACTCTTTTTATTTGCAGTGAATTACGAACAACTGGTTACGGATTATGAGATTGCTCATCGACTCTTCATCCAGGAAGACTATGCCCAGGCATTGCAGTACTTTACCGCAATTTTAAACAAATATAAAGGGACAGAGTTTGAGGATGAGATAAGATTCCGGGTTGGTGAGTGTTATTTTAACCTGAAAGACTACAACAGTGCCAAGGCAAATTTTGAACATATTATTTCAAGAAAACAACTTCCTTATCTGGAACCAGAGTGTCTTTATGCAATTGGTATAATTGATATACTCCAGAACAATTTTAAAGAGGCAGAGACGGTTTTGCAAAAACTCCTGAAGAACCCCGCATATCAACAGGAGGAGCGGGCAAACTTTGCTTTGGGTGTCCTCTACTATTTCCGCGGTGATTACACCGAGGCAAAGGAGAAGTTATCAGGTTTGAATCTCCTGGAGGCAAAATTCTACTTGGGGAAGGCACTTGCCCGATTGGGCAATCCCCTTGAGGCAATCAAAGTATTTAAGGAGATTATTGACCTCGCACCCAATACCCCTATTGCTACCCTGGCCGAATTTTCCCGCGCCGAGGCACTCTTTTTCAATCGAGACTTTGATGGGGCAAAGGTGAAATTTAACGATTTTATTCTTCATTATTCAAAGTCTTCACTCATCGATTATGCCCATTTTTTCTATGCGGCATCTCTTATTCACTATGGAGACTATGCAGGTGCCTCAGAACATCTCATCCCCCTGACCAGACATTCAGACAATCTACTTGCCGCCCATGCCGGATATTTCCTGGGTATCTGTCGGATGAATCTGGGTGATGGCTTAGGGGCGGTGAGCGCATTTCAAAGGGTGCGGGCAAATTATCCCAATACCCAGATTGCCATCTATGCCAATCTACAGCTCACCCGGGCACTCCTTGCCTATGGAGACACTGTCCAGGCATTAACCTCTTCGGCCCAACTTGCTACAATGTTTGCTACAGGCGAACTTGCCAGTGTTGGTGAATATTTAACCGGAATGATCTACTTTCAGAGAAAAGACTATATAAATGCCGCAAGATTTTTTGAAGCTCTATTATCAAGGTATCCCAATTCATCGCTGCGCGAACCAGCAGCGAGTATGTTTCTCTATTCCCTGAATAATATAAAGGACTTCAACCGTGCGGTAACCTTCGGCAGTAAATATCTTAAGGATTATCCGGATGAGAAGAATGAATGGCGTGGTAGAACCCTATATTTTCTTGCCGAGGCTCACTACTACACCAACAACTTTACCGAGGCCGAGAAGACCTACCTCCTTGCCTCAAGGGACTATTTTGGTTTAGAATTATCCCCTTATGCCAAACTGGGCCTCGCCTATGCCCTCTATCACCAGGACCGACAGAAGGAGGCGCACGATATTTTTGAAAATATGAGCAAGGTTCCTTATGAAGATTCATCTTTGGTTATGGCAATCTATCTCGGACTCGGGTACACCCAGTATAATCAGCAGGATTATATGAAATCAAGGGAGACATTTGAGGCATTATACAATACCTTCCCTAAAGATGAACGGTGCGCAATTCCAGCCTTGTTTTATGCCGGGATGTCTTACTACAACCTTGAATATTATGCCAATGCCATAGAATCATGGGAGAAACTGATTGGAAATTTCCCCACGGCAAAAAAATCCGCTGAAGCCGGCTTCCGGGCTGGTGATACATATTTCAAGGCATTAGAATATGAAAAGGCAAGAAGCCTCTTTCGCTGGGTCGTGGAGAATCATCCCGAGGATGAATATGCCCGTTCCTCACAACTTGCCCTGGCCCAGAGTTATTACAATCAAAAGAGTTACGATGAGGCAATTAGAGAATTCCAGAAATTTCTTGATTTATTTCCGACCGCTGAAGAGGCAACCGCAGCAAGAAAGGGTATGGAGATGTGCTACTATCAAAAAGGACTTGAGTCAACTGAGGCAATGCAATACTTTGTTGAGCGATTCCCCCAGAGTGAACTTGCGGCTGATGGGCAATATCAGATTGCGAGTAAATTTTTTGATGATAAGAATTATGAACGGGCAATGGATGAGTTTATAAAGGTTGTGGTAAACTTTCCATCTTCTTCTTATGCTCCGGACGCCCTGCTCCTTGCTGCCGAGTGTGCGGTAAACATAGAAAACTGGCAGAAATCAACAGAATTATACGAAAGATATTTGAGCTATTTCCCAAAAGGCAAAGAGCGGGATGCAGTCTATTTTAATTTAGGAACTTCCTATTTTAATTTAAAGGATTATGGTAAGGCATTGAAGAATTTCCAGGTGGTTGCTGATTCATTCCCCAACTCTCAATACCTGAGCAATGCCCGGCACAATATTGATGTCTGTAAGAAATATCTCGGTGAACCAGGCTCTTCGGCAACCTCAGAGACTGAGGCCCCGAAGACTGAGGTAGTGCAGGATAGTTTAAAAGGAAAGAAATGAAATTTGTATCCCTTTGGCCTGTCATTCTGAATCCTCTTTTCTCTTTTGTCATTCTAAGCCCGCTATCCGCCACACTGCATGACGGATCCTTGGCGGGCGAAGAATCTATCTGTTTAATTGTAACAAAGGCAAGAATGAAGACAATGCATTGCATAGGGTTTGCAATGCGTAAGCAAAAGGGGAAAAATGAGAGGCATAAAAATAAACAAAATAGCAGCTGTGGGGCTGTTGATGGTGCTGGTAGTATGTGGAAGTTATGCATCTAAGGAGGGAATGACGAGAGAGGGTGCAGAAGTGGATCTTACACTTTCTGGTATGCCAAAACTGAATGAAATATTTGAAGTCAGGGCTACGATAATCGGGAAAAAAGGACTCGATGAGTACGCATATTACTTTCCCACTTATGAATTTATGGCGACGCTAGATATTTTTTCTAAAGAAAGAGAGTCTGTGAAAATATTGGGCAAGAATGAGATCTATATTCCTGAATTAAGAAATGAGTGGACCAAAGAATTAAAATTTCGCTTACAAATTGTAAAAAAGATACCTTATATCTCTATTATTTGTCATTTGTATCCTATACGAGATTTTAGAATGGGCCGAGTAACCCAGGTCGCGGATGCAATAGAACTTTATCTTCTTGATTCTCTGACTGGTCAGTATGGAACGAGGGAGGAGTATGAGAAGAAATTAAGGCAGCAAGCGGAATGGTGGTATGACCCGGCGGGGGAATTTACTAGCGACCCAGTGTCCCCGGATTGTGCAGCAAGGAATAAAGAGATTATCGCTTCATTGAAGAAATTAGAGCCAAATTTAACCGATTGGGAGGCGCTCTATTTGCATTATGATGGTATTCAGGCACTAATGGGTGGAATGGGTGATGCAAAGACAACCTGGGAAGACCGCTGGAAGTTTTTATTAGAGATGGGTTGGCTTGAGAAACAGCGGGCCGGCAAGGAAATAAAACAAAAATGGTTAAAAGAGCTGATAGAGAAAT
>JBDRWI010000085.1:0-8872 GCA_039802265.1 Caldifarciminota bacterium
GGGTAAGACAGATAGAAGCAAAGGCTTTGAGAAAACTCCGCCATCCGACAAGAATGCGTAAACTCCAGGTATTCAAGGATTTGATTGAAATGGAATAATTTGAAAAATGCCTAAAAGTCCAAAATGCCTAAATACCTAAAATCGTAAAAATCAGATATGAGTAGATACGATGTAGTTATCATCGGTGCAGGTCCTGGTGGTTATCCCTGTGCAATCAGATTTGGACAATTAAAGAAAAATGTTCTCGTTGTAGAATCCGGTGAACTTGGTGGAGTATGCCTAAACCGCGGTTGTATTCCCACCAAGGCATTGAGTTTTGCAGCTGAAATTATAGAAAACTGCCACAAGGCACAGAAAATGGGTCTGAAAATAGTAAATAATGGAGTTGACCTGATGGCTCTTCGTAACCATACAGAAGGGATAGTAAAAAGATTGCGCGCAGGGATTGAATATCTTTTCAAAAATAACAATGTCCAGTGGAAAAAGGCAAAGGCAAGGATTGTCTCTGAGCATAAGATTGAACTGGAGAGCAACGGCGCGTCCGAATATATTGAAGCAGAAAATATTGTAATTGCCACCGGAACCGAAATCACTGCCCTACCCGGATTTGAATTTGATGGCAAATTTATCACCAACACTGATGATGCCCTAAAATTGAATGATATTCCAGAAAAACTTCTTGTTGTTGGCGCTGGTGCCTGCGGACTGGAACTTGCTACAATCTATGCCTGTTTGGGAAGCAAAGTAAAAGTTGTAGAAATTATGGAACAGATTTTACCCGGAATGGAAGCAGAACTCTGCGAGAGTCTATATAAAATTTTAAAAAAGAATGGAATTGAGATATTACTGAAATCAACAGTTCAAGGATACCGGGTTGCAGATAACAAGATAAAAGTTGATATCAAAGGACACGAATCTACAGGCACAGAAGAGTTTGATAGAATATTAATCACCGTTGGTAGAAAACCAACTGAGTTTGCATTCAAAAATCTCGGCATTGAAGTTGACAAAAAGGGTTATATCATCGTTGATGATTCATATCGCACAAATATCAAAAATATCTTTGCAATTGGTGATATAATTGGTCCGCCATTATTAGCACACAAGGCAACAAAACAGGGAATTGAAGTTGCAGAGATTATCGCGGGAATGTATGATACAAAAAATTCTCATACCATACCCTCCTGTGTCTTCACCATTCCACCTTTATCTTCGGTTGGACTTACTGAAAAGGAAGCAATTGAAAAAGGATTCAAAGTAAAGATTGGAAGATTCCCTTATCGTGCATCGGGCAAGGCATTATCAATGCTTGAGAGCGAAGGAATGGTGAAAATTGTTGCAGAAGAAGATGGAAAGATTTTAGGTGTTCACATCCTCGGTGCAGAATCACCGAGTCTTATTGGTGAGGGAATCCTCGCACTTGATAAGCAATTAAAAGTTAGTGACCTTGCGGAAATTATCCACCCCCACCCTACCCTATCTGAAATCATTGGCGAAGCCGCCGAAAATTTCTACAGGAAAGCAATCCATATCATTAATTAAATTCCAGACCCTAAATCCCAGACAATTATCATTTGACCAAATGCACATACGGGCATCTATAACCGATAACTGAGAACCTTCTGTTTTAAATCTCAAATAACGACTAAATTCTAAATGCTAAATTACAATTTCTGAACAAAAATTAATGCGTTAACCGTTGACAGCCATGTCTCTTTTAATGTGTGACAACCAATTTAGCAGTAATCTCTTGATTAGTACCCTTGAGAATAATGATATATACTCCATTCGGGATTTCCCCAGTGTTAAATCGTAGTTTGTAAACACCAGCATCCCTGTATCCTTGCTCAATTATCTTTGACAATCTCCCATCCACCCTGTATAACCGTATTGAAATATTATCTGCCGCGGGTATAGTATATGTGATATTCATATGGTTACAAGCTGGAATTGGCGAAACATTGAGACCAAATCTGACAGGAAGCAGATTTTTGTTCTCTTCAATGCCCACAGACCAGGCATAGGCATAGAATAGAAATGGGTCTTCGGTCATAACTGCCCCAGGGTCAGGTGGGAAATATCCACCACCAGCATCCTTGCTGTTGAGATAGAAGAGATATAATGTATCAGGTCCCGCACCTCCATCTTTGACCTCGGAATTAAGGCACTGGTTTCGGTCATCATCACACTGTCCAGGTGGTGCACCGGGTGTATGTGAATTCGTGATATTATGATGTTCTATCCAGGAAAGACCGTCATCCGTTGACCTTGCACCCCAGATATCAAGATTTGCAAGACCACTCTGTGCAGTATCGTTTGAGTCTGCCTGGCACCAGGTACAGTATAGGTCTCCGGTCACACGATTTATTCCAATTTGGCACTCACTCACAGTAGGATGATTAGCACCGGGACCGGGATACACCTCATACCAGCCCGAGGCAACGATACTCACCTGCCCGGTCGCCTGATTCCAGTGCCTTATCTGTGAACGCCAGCCACTGCCACCATTACTCTGACCAATCGTATCAATGACTGTAAAGACCACATGGAGATTATTATTGTTGTCATAGACCGCATCACAACAGATATAGCCAATTACTGAATCAGTAGGAAAATTATGCTGCCAGACATAGTTGTGTGTCCAGGTTGTGCCATTATCCGTTGTCTCCCAGTAATGATAGTCAAGATAATAACCGTCATTACTTATGAGTGCTACCTTGCCTTCTGGACTAACTGCCCATTTCGGGCGGTCACAACCATTAAAATAATTCTCATTGAGTGGGACACCTCCGAGTGTATCGGTCCAGTCAGCCCAGGTAAGTCCTTCATCATCGGTATAGGTTACCCAACCAAAATTAGCGTATACTTGATGGCCAGATATCCAGATTCGGTGATGAATGGTATCCACAAATGGCTGGGGATAGAGCGGCAGGTCGTTTGTTGGGAGATTTCCGGTAGGGATTTCAATTATAGTAAAATTACCTGCCCCCTCGGATGCATCTATATAAAATGTCGGACGAATGGCGCCCTCCCGTGTGCGGTGCGAGGTACAGACCGCTCGGCCGTCTTCCAGACAATCGAGTGCACCATACCTGCTTACTAAAGGGTCAACCTGAGTTGGACCGAGCCATTGACTCGGTGGCAGAAAGTAATTATAATAGACCCGTCTGGTGGCACCGCCTGTAGAAGTCATATATGTCCAGGAGAAGTGAAAACCCCCAAGCGGAGTGGGCCAGTGAATATGTTTACTCATAGAACCACAGGTTTGCCAGTCAAGGTAGGTTACTCCTACCTCAATACCGGGGGATGTGCGAACCCCTGAATACGCAGGACCGATTTTGCCTTTAAAAGTATAATCCACAGGTATGTTGATGTGATTATTAACCGACCACGAGATAACTATGCCCACAAGGATATTTATAACCATATATCCTCCAACATTAAAATTATAATAATTTTATTGGGATTGTCAAGGGTCAAAAAACCTGAGTCCTTTCCGCTTTTCCTCTTATTTCATATTGTCATTCCGAGCCCGCCGTACAGAATGATGGGTGTAGCAATCTTATCTCAAATAGGATATAGAAAATCAATTTGAAACGATGGTTATAGGATATCGGACATGGCTCCCAGTATAGTTTATAGTTTTAGTATTTAGGGATTTTGATATTCCCAAAATATCGACCAATTTTATCGCCGCATCTCCCTATTGCCTGCCATAAATTTGTGTGTATTATTCTCTATGCCTTCAAATAAAACAATAGGTGTGATCGCAGTGCTTGGTGCGAGTGTGATGTGGGCACTGGAGCCGATATTTGCAAAATTATCCTTCCAGTCAACCGATGTTCTGAATACCTTTGCCACGAGAATTCTATTCTGTTTGATAATTATCACGATTTATGCCCTAACAAAAAATCCAAGGAAATTGCGGGTGGAACCAAAAGAATTCAAATGGCTAATATATCTATCCCTTGTCGCAACCCTCTTTGCCGATTTTATTTATACTTACGCCTTCACCAGAGTAATGGTCATAAATGCGGTTCTTATCGGACATATCCAGCCAATATTTATTGTAATCTTAGGATACTTCTTTCTGAAATCAGACCGCCTCACAAAATTTGATTATCTTGGAATCTTATTTATGATATTTGCCGGTGTTTTTGTATCAACGAAGACGATTGATAATCTAAAGAATTTAAGATTTGGTACTTTCGGTGACCTCCTTGTGCTCTCTGCCACTTTTGCCTGGGCAACGACTGCAATAACGACGAGAAAATATTTAAGAGAATTGCCTGCTCAGGTCATTGCATTCTACAGATTCTTGTTTGCCGGAATACTATTTTTTGTATATCTTCTGCTGACCCATGGAATTAAAATAACAAATATATATCAAGTTCTTTTAGGCTTTGTCATCGGCATTGGCACAATCTTGTATTACGAAGGACTAAAAAGAATCAAAGCAGCCCAGGTTGCAGCATTGGAACTTGCAACACCATTTTTTGCCACGCTGTTAGGATTTTTTATTCTAAAGGAAATTATTACTATACTACAATTATTTGGCTTATTTCTACTCGCATCGGGTATTTATTTTTTATCAAAAAAAGAAAATTTTTAAAAAGTTAGTATTTTATCGGATAGGATTTCCCAAAATTCCTACGAATGTTATACTTGAAGATATTAATTATCTGTTTCCCTCTGTAGCTTTTCAACCGCTTTTTCTAATTCTCTGACTTTCTTTTGAAGTTTTTCCTGTTCTTTCATTACAAACTGCAAGGCATCAGCGATAGGGTCGGGCAATTTGCCGTGTTCCAGCCTGCGGATTTCTTCAGCCGTAAAACCAAGGCCGATTCGTCCGGGCACACCAATCACCGTGGCATTATCAGGAACATCCTTAACCACAACAGAGCCCGCTGCAATCCTGGCATTATTGCCAATTTTGATTGGTCCCAAAAGAATTGCACCAGCACCGATTTCCACATTGTTGCCGATTGTGGGATGCCTTTTCTTCCTTTCTAAACTTGTCCCGCCTAATGTTACACCCTGATACATCAGCACATCATCTCCGATTTCGGTAGTTTCACCAATCACCACGCCCGCACCATGGTCAATAAAGAACCTTCGTCCAATTTTTGCCCCGGGGTGAATTTCGACCCCGGTTAAGAAACGACTAATATGGGAAATCAACCGGGCAAAGAATCTCAAACCAGCATTCCATAAAAGATGGGCAATTCTATGGAACCAGATCGCGTGTATTCCCGGATAACAGAAAATTACCTCAATTATACTCCGTGCCGCCGGATCTTTGGCAAAGACTGTCTGGATATCTTCTTTTATACGCTTAAGCATAAATCTTAGCAAGATCGCTTTCCGGAATTTTCACCAAATAACCTCTTACTTTAATCTTCATACAATTCGGTGCTCAAATACCTTTCCCCGGTATCGGGCAATATCACAACAATCATTTTATTTTTATTCTCTTGCCTTTTTGCCACCTCAATTGCTGCCCAGGTAGCGGCACCCGCCGAAATGCCACATAAAATTCCTTCCTCTGTTGCTAATCTTCTTGCAGTTGTCATTGCATCCTCGTCATTCACTCTGATTATCTCATCAATTAAATCAGGACGAAATATATCAGGCACAAATCCCGCGCCGATGCCCTGAATTTTGTGTGGACCTGGTTTGCCACCAGAGAGAACCGGTGATGAAGCAGGCTCAACCGCAATTGTCTTAAACTCGGGTTTTTTTGATTTAATCACTTCACTTATACCAGTAATTGTACCACCTGTTCCCACACCAGCAACTAAGATATCCACCTTTCCATCAGTATCATTCCATATTTCCAGGGCAGTTGTTTTCCGATGAATCGCAGGATTGGCTGGATTCTTAAATTGCTGGGGGATGAATGAATTTGGAATTTCCTTAGATAATTCTTCCGCCTTTCTTACTGCGCCACTCATTCCTTCTGCCTTTGGTGTTAAAATAAGTTCTGCCCCGAGTGCCCTAAGTATTCTTCGTCTTTCAACACTCATATGTTCAGGCATTGTGAGAATTAAACGATACCCTTTTGCGGCACAGACAAAGGCAAGGGCGATACCGGTATTACCTGAGGTCGGCTCAATGATTACAGTATCTTTATTGATAAAACCCTTCTCTTCAGCATCTTTAATCATCGCATAGCCAATTCGGTCTTTGACACTGTGTAACGGATTGAATGACTCCAGTTTGACAATAATCTCCACCTCAATTCCGCTGGTTATTCTATTTAATCTTACCAACGGCGTATTGCCAATCAATTCAGTGATATCATTAGCAATCTTCATCCCGAGTCTCCAGTTATACTGATACTTCACTCATCATTGCCCTACTGATATACTGACGCTTCACTATCATTTCATCACTTCAACAATTGTAGAAATAATAAATTAATAATCGCGAAATTTGATTCGTTTAACTAATCTTTCCAGTTCATCCATAACGGTCAGGACCTTTTCATCCTTTATCCAGTATATCCTCTTTTTCCATTTTACGATATATCTAACCATATCAATTTGTCTTAATGAGCGGAGAGTCATAGAAACTGTGGAAATACTAACGCCCAGTGCTGACGCTATCTCCTCAGGTCTCATCATATTATTCCTTAACAAATGTATAATTTCATAAGCAGTAGGATTGCCTAAGATTCGGCATATCCGCGATGCCCGATAATGAACTTCTGGTATACTCTTTCTTTTTTTCATAATCAATAATACATAAAATCATCATTTTGTCAATTGTAGAAATGATAAAATGAGAATATTCTTTGGCACTGCATTGTATTAAAATTAAGTGAAAGTTTGGAACAGATATCCAAAAATCAAAGAAAGCAAGGAGATGGTTATTAGATATACAAAGAGAATTATGAGGCCAAATTTTTTGTGCATCACCAGAATTGTGCCGTAACTGGTTATCGGACCAACCAGCAACATCGTCATCCCAGCACCTGATGACAATCCGCGACTAATACATGCATCAACCATTGGTGGGCTTGAGGTCGCCCAGATGTACATCAAAATTCCAAAGATAAGGGCAAACAAAAATCCCCAGTAATTACCGAGATAGAGCTTTACAAATCTACCGACCGGTTCAAATGAGGCAACGATCGCCGCAATAACGAGCCCGACCAATGTCTCCAAGCCAATATCCTTTACCATGTCAATAAAGGCGAATTTTAAAACTGATGCAATATGCTGCGATATTGTCTTCTTTGTTTCGGTTTCACAGCAATGACAGCGTGATTCGGCACTATTCTTCACATTAGAGACCGAAAATAGATTGCCAATCAATCCCATTACAATTCCCATGATAATCACCGAAAAGAATATAAAAATTGCAAAATTTAATCCAAGCACAGACCAGGTTACTAAGACCGCAGAAATAGAAGTTCCGGGTGCTGCCACTAAAAATGCTAAGATTGGACCTAACCTTGCGCCCTTCTTCTGAAAACTCACTGCCAGAGGCAACGAATCCCAGCAGCAGATTGGTAAAATTGAACCAATGAGTGTAGCAGGAAGAATTGGTTTTACTCCATCACCCCCAAGATGTCTTCCCATCCATTCTTCCGGCACAAATTCATTGACAATGCCACTCAAAAGAAAACTGTGATTAAGGCAGGTCCACCCTAAATGAGTTATTGTAGTAATGCCTCAAAAATACTACTGCCTCAGGACAGCACTGATTGCGGATTAGATTTAAAATCCAGGTTCACATTTCTCCGATTTTGCATAATGCTGCAGGGCATCGTAAAATGCCTTCCAGAATGGGTCAACTTTGGGATGCTCAAGGGGCTTTTCTTTCCCTTCTTCAATCAAAATCATCCCGTATTTCTGCTCAACCATTTCACCAACAATAGAAGCCCTTATCCCTTTTTCTTTTAAGGTTTCTATCACTTTTTCTGCCTTTTGTTCACGACAGGTGATGATCAATGTCCCTTCACTGATTGACTTATAGGGATCAATTCCAAAAAAGTTACAGATTTCTTTTACACAATCCTCAATCACAATCTTTTCTTTCTCTATCCGAACACCAAGATTTGCCGCCTGGGCTATTTCATAAAGCCCACCCCATACCCCGCATTCAGTAGCATCATGCATTGCTGAAACACCTTCATCCCTGACGCCAACCTTTACTGCGGTTATTGCATCTTCAACGACCGACATCTTGTAAAAAAGACTTTCTGCCTTCCGAACAAACTCTTCACCAAATTCTTTTTTCAGTAATTTCGGAAACATCGTAGCAAATATACCACTTGCCTCAATTGCTGGACCTTTAGTAATGATTATCTTGTCGCCTTTGCGGCAAAATTTTGGTGAAACATACTTATCTAAATCACCAACAGCCAGGACGGTTGCACCGCCAACCATTGGATAGAAACAATTATCATAACGGGCAGTGTGACCACAGACAATCGCCATCCCCATCTTTTTACACTCTTCGTCTATTGTTGTCCAAACTGTAGTAAGCTCTTCTTCCGTCATAGACATTGGCAGGTTCAAATCGATTGTTAGATAGGTCGGCGGCAGACCAGAAGTTACTACATCTGATGCAAGGATATGTATCGCAAACCAGGCCGCCCTTTTAAATCCATATTCAGGCACGATAAAGACCGGGTCCGAGGTCATCGCCACTGCCTTTGTTCCGATCTCAACAATCCCCACATCCACTCCATGCTGAGGACCAACAAGAATATGTTTATTTTCTGCTCCTAAATGGGTATAGATCAGTTCATTAAATACTTCCGCCGATATCTTACCAATCTCTGGTAGTTTTGCCATTTAGCCTCCTTTTATACACCTCAAGAAGATTTTTTGCAAATATCAGCAAGGGTATAGTCTCTAAA
>JBDRWI010000086.1:0-8770 GCA_039802265.1 Caldifarciminota bacterium
TCACCTTTGCCGCACCAGTAGAGGTAGGAATCATTGATAATCCAGCTGCCCTTGCCCGACGCAGGTCTTTATGGACCAAATCAAGTATGCGCTGGTCATTCGTATAGGCATGAATAGTAGTCAGATATCCTTGCTTTACAGTGAAATTCTCGTGTAACACTTTAACCATCGGTGCAAAACAATTAGTGGTGCAAGAGGCATTGGAAACTATTGTGTCTTTCTTAGGGTCGTATTTGTTTTCATTTATGCCCATAACAATTGTGGGAACCTTTGGTTCACCTTTTGCTGGTGCTGTTACTACCACCCTTTTTGCCCCATTTTGCAAGTGTATCTCACATTGAGATCTTTCAGTAAATTTACCGGTTGCTTCAATTACATAATCTATACCCAGTTGTTTCCAGGGCAATTTTGCCGGTTCTTTTTCTGATAAAACCTTGTATTCCTTTCCATCAACAACGATGGCATCTGATTTTACCTCAACCTTGGCATTAAATTTTTTGTGGACAGAATCATACTTCAATAAATGTCCAAGTGTCTTCGCATCACTTATATCGTTTATAGCAACAAATTCAAACTTATCGCTTTTATAACCGGCTCTAAAAACAAGCCTGCCAATTCTTCCAAAACCATTGATTGCGACCTTTGGTTTCATTTGACCTCCTTAACCAATTATAATCATAATCACTACGAAGTCAAGCCTATTGAATCTCCATTCGAGAAGAAACTAAACGTTTAAAATTGGATAGGTATAACTTTCTTTGATTTTTCCATTCTCTGTCGCAGTTCATACAATTGCGAAGAAGTCTGCAAATTTCCTTGTAAATTCACAACGGGTTTTCGTTTCACAGCAGAGATGGACTGTTATATTGGTAATGACCTGCGGATGCACCACTTCCCTATTTAAATTTTTTCAAATAAGGCATCATACGGAAGATCCAGTGATTGGATAAACCAGTGTATTCTTAATCTGATCGGGAATAATTCTCCGCCACTTGAATTATCTTTATATCTATGTATAATTAAGAAATGTTCACACGCGTTACATCCGATATTATCAAAAACCTGATTACTATTGTCGGGGAGAATAATGTAATTACTGACACAGAGATGCTGGAAAACTATGCCCATGATGAAACACCGCTGTATTATTCATTGCCGGAGGTTGCTGTCAAACCTTCAGGTCCAAAAGAAATTTCTGAGATTTTGAAACTGGCAAATGAAAAAAGAATCCCGGTTACACCACGGGGTGGGGGAACGAGCCTCTCTGCCGGTTCTGTGCCTATTTATAAGGGGATAGTACTTTCCCTGGAGCGAATGAAACGGATAAAAGAGATTGACGAGAAAAATTTGATGGTGATCGTTGAACCCGGTATTGTAACCGGTGAAATGGATAGAGAGATAGAAAAGCATAATCTATTTTTCCCACCTGATCCGGTGAGTCTTGACTCCTGCACAATTGGTGGTAATATCGCGGAGTGTGCCGGTGGACCAAGGGCAATGAAATATGGTGTGACAAAGAACTATGTAACCGGGCTTGAGATTGTTCTTCCTGATGGCGGGGTTGTCAGACTTGGCGGCAAATTACTAAAGAATGTTACCGGATATAACTTAATAGAATTGATTATCGGTTCGGAGGGAACCCTTGCGGTTGTGACCGAGGCAACATTGAAGGTCTTGCCTTGCCCGACTGTTATCTTTTCCCTGCTGATTCCTTTTAAGACCGTTGCCGATGCTACGCAATTTTCCTGTGAAGTTATTAAAATGGGATTGATGCCCACAGCGATTGAATTGATGGAGGGCGATGTGGTTAGGGCGGTCGGTAAATACCTCGGCCGGGATTTGCCTTTTTCTGATGCGGAGGCACATACGATTATTGAGATCGACTCTTTTGATATAAGTGAGGGGCGAAGGCATTATGAAAGGCTCGGAGAAGTTGCAATGAAGACGGGGGCATTGGATGTCTTTGTTGCCGAAAGCCAAAAAGATAGAGAGCGAATCTGGGAGCCGAGGAAGAAGATCGGAGAGGCGTTGAAGGTCCAGACTACTATAGTTGCCCGTGAGGATTTGGTGGTGCCAAGGGATAGAATTTCAGATTTGATTTCTCAATTAAAGGACTGTGTAAAAAAATATAATGGAACTCTTTATGCCTTTGGTCATCTGGGTGATGGTAATATCCATACCGATGTTGGTTTTTCAGATATTAAAGAAGCGGCAGAAAAGAGGATTGATAATAATATTATCAAAACAATGCGTAGAGAGATGTATGAAATTACAATAAGACTCGGTGGTACGATTACTGCCGAACACGGCATAGGTTTATCAAAGATTCAATACCTTCCCCTTGCCCTTAATAGAAGGGCGCTTGAATTGATGGCTGGAATAAAAAAGGAATTTGACCCCAATAATATCCTAAACCCGGGCAAGATATTCGGATGATTCGCGCATTTATTGAAACATCACTGATTGATTGGGATGGTAAATTAACCTCGGTGCTGTTCTTTGACCGCTGCAACTTTAGGTGCCCATTCTGTCAAAACTGGGAATTGATTTTACATCCAGAAAATTTTCCAATTTTCTCCGAGAATGAGATATTAGATAAATTAAAGACAAAAAGGAACTGGATTGACGGTGTTGTCCTGACCGGAGGTGAACCATCGCTCTTTTTTGAGGATGTATTTGAGTTGGCTAAAAAAATAAAAAATCTGGGATTGGGCGTGAAACTTGATACAAATGGGTCCTTTCCGGAGAGACTTTTGAAACTAATCAAAGAGAAGGCAATTGATTATGTGGCAATGGATATTAAGGCATCCCTCGGTCACTATTCTTCTGCCGCGGGCGTCCAAGATGCAAGGATTATTGAAAAGGTGAGAATGTCTATTAAATTACTCTTAAATGGAGAACTCGACTATGAATTCCGCACTACCTGTGTTCCTGGTTTTATTGATAAAGATGCGCTAAGAGAGATCGGAGAGGAAATAAGAGGGGCAAAATCCTGGGTATTACAGAGATTTATCTCAAAGAATGCACATGATGAAAGACTACGCGGTAAGGAGTATAGTTTAAATGAATTAAAGGAATTGCTTGATGTTGCCCGGCAGTATGTCTCCAGTGCGAAATTAAGGTGAATAATCTTTTTATTTTCGATTTTAGACTTAAGTGTAAAAACAATTGGTTGACAGACGGGCTTTTTTAAATATAATCAAGATATGAATATCGAAACCAGGGTAAAGATTAATAACTTCATAATGAAAAAAGTTTTGGATTTTATATTTACCTTCGGCAAAAATCCACTTGGTCATACCATTTTAACCCCGATTGTTGAAAGTAGTATTCGCCTGGCGGTGAAAAATGTTCCCGGTCCAGTGGGTTTGCCCGGAGTGGTAAGTGACAAATACGATATGCTAAGGGCAATGGTCCATTCTGGAATGAGATTTGGTTCAAGTTCAAAATTTGTAAACACGATAGTGAATAAGGCAATATTGAGCGACCTGCGGGCACGCAAGGAGAAGGAATTCCGGGAAAAGTTCGGGTTTGACCCACCTGGTTTTATGACCATCTCACCCGCCAAGCGGTGTAATCTTCGCTGTCAGGGATGTTATGCAAATTCG
Source organism: Caldifarciminota bacterium (assembly GCA_039802265.1). Lineage (GTDB taxonomy): Bacteria > Hydrothermota > Tepidihabitantia > SM23-42 > JAOAFX01 > JBDRWI01. Next base: position 3,609 of record JBDRWI010000086.1, read on the forward strand.
GCTTCGGAAGAAGACCAATTGCCTTATGATGTCTTTTCTCGGGCAATCAGGGAAATGCGGGAACTCTGGGGAGCCCGGTTTGTGGTAATATCCGGTGGTGAACCGATGCTTTACCGCTGGCAGGGTAAGACGATTATGAATATCTATGAGGAAAACCAGGATTCGCTCTTTTTGATGTACACAAATGGTAGTCTGATCAATGAGAAGGTTGCGCGAAAGTTTGCCGAGCTTGGGAATGTAACACCCGCTGTATCAGTTGAAGGTTTGAAGGAGATGACCGAAAGAAGGCGGGGTAAGGGATTTTTTGAGCAGATCGTGAAGACCTTGAGTTTGCTGAAAAAGTATCGTGTGACATTTGGAATTTCAATTACTGCTACCAGGGAGAATGTTGACGAGATTGTTTCGGATGAATTTATTGACTTCTATTTCAATAAAATGGGATCAGCATATGCCTGGGTATTCCATTATATGCCTATAGGGCGGGATATTTCCCTTGACCTGATACCAACGCCCGAACAGAGAATTTATTTATGGAAAAAGAGCTGGGAAGTAATAAGAAAGAGAAAGATTATGTTTGCCGATTTTTGGAATCACGGTCCGGTTTCTGATGGTTGTATATCGGCGGGCAGACCGGGCGGATATTTTTATCTTGACTGGCAGGCAAATGTTTATCCCTGTGTATTCTTTCCTTATGCTGCAGCAAATTTAAAAGAACTCTATGAAAAAGGCGGAAATCTGAACGACCTCATAAATCTACCACTCCATAAAAAGATAAGGGAATGGCAGTTTAAGTACTGGCATGAAGGGGACCTTTTGAGACCCTGTCCGATTCGTGACCATTATCTCATGGCAAAGAGTTTTGTCCTTGAGACAAATGCCAAACCTGCGGATAGCGCAGCCCGCGAGATTCTCTTTGACCCTGACTACGAAAAGAAGATGGCAGAATATGATTTTAGACTCGCGTCAGTAACAAAAAATATCTGGGAAAGGGTATATAAGAATGGAGCCCGAAAGGCAATTAGAGTTAATTAAGGCACACGCAGTAGAGATAATTTCGGAAGAAGAGTTATTGAAAAAGTTAAAGAAACGCCGTCCATTAAGGGTGAAATTGGGCATTGACCCATCGGCCCCGGAGATTCACTTAGGGATTAGTGTTCAATTAAGAAAATTAAGGCAATTTCAGGAATTGGGTCACATCGCAGTTTTGGTGGTTGGTGACTTTACCGGAATGATTGGTGACCCGAGCGGCTTTTCAAAGACCCGTCCCAAACTATCACGGGAAGAGATAAAAAGGAATATGACAAGATATAAAGAGCAGGTATTTAAAATCCTGGACCCCAAAAAGACCGAATTCACCTATAATTCAAAATGGCTTGGTGCCTTGAGTATCTATGATTTTATTGACCTGGCATCAAAATATACGGTTGCGCGAATCCTGGAAAGGGATGATTTCTCAAAAAGACTGAAAGAAGGAATTCCGGTATATATGCACGAGATAATATATCCATTATGCCAGGGTTATGATTCGGTGGCGATAAAGGCAGACCTTGAACTCGGCGGCACCGACCAGAAGTTCAATTTGATCGTGGGCAGAGAGATAATGAAAGAATTTGGTATGGAACCCCAGGTTATCTTGACCATGCCAATCCTGGAAGGAACCGACGGTGTTCGTAAGATGAGCAAGAGTTTTGGAAACTACATCGGAATTGCCGAGTCTCCCAGTGAGATGTTCGGAAAGGTTATGTCAATTCCTGATGAGTTAATCATTAAGTACTTTGAATTGACCACCGATATCTTTCCTCACCGATTGGATGAATACCGCAGGGGACTCCAGGATGGTTCGATAAATCCCAGGGATGCCAAGTTTGATTTAGCCAAGACACTCGTAAGAATATACCATACACCGGTTGCAGCAGAGGCTGCCGCAAAGGAATTTGAAAGGGTCTTCAGTAAAAGAGAACTTCCAGAGGAAGTTTCCGAATTTAGATTAAAGGAAAAAGAGATAAAGATTGTTGACCTTCTGCTCTTGACCAAGATGATGCCATCGCGGGCTGAGGCAAAGAGGAAGATTAAGGAAGGGGCAGTTGAGATAGATGGGCAGAAGGTAAAAGATATTAATGCACTCATAGAGGTTACCAAGCCATTCGTATTAAAGGCTGGCAAGCATAAATTCTTAAAGATCGTCCCTTCGTAGTCGCATTCAAATGTTAAGCCCTTGACATTAACCAATAGATGCATATAATCATAATATTAGGAGGTCTTTGATGCTTAGGTGCTGGGCATTGATTCTTTTATGCCTTTCTCTTTTATCAGGGGCTCAGAGGCCGGGTTGTGTATTCTTGTTGATCTGGCCCGGCGCAAGGGCAACTGCTATGGCGGGTGCATTTTCAGCTGTTGTTGATGATGCTACTTCCTGCTATTATAATCCAGCAGGGCTTAGTTTCATTGAGAATACAATTGTTTCTTTACAGCATGTTAACTGGCTTCCGGGACTCCATCCCGATATGTACTATGAATATGGAGGTTTCGTAAGACCCTGGAAGAGAGGAACATTTGGTCTGCATGTCATATACCTGACAACGGGGAAGACGCCGGTCATCAATTCACAAGGTCAGTATCTGGGTGAATACACCACATTTGACATTGCTGCAGGGATTGATTATGGGACAAAGTTGGGACCGAATTTGGGATTTGGAATGGGCTGGAAGTTTATCTATTCATTTTTAGTTCCGGACTGGGTTTTCAAGAAGATGCCCGAATTGGGTATTGAGAAGGGAGGTACAGGTATAACCTATGGGTTTGACGCCGGGATTCTTTATACCCCAGTTAAATTTATCTCCCTGGCCGGTGTCTTACAGAATATCGGTCCCAATATCAGCTATACCGAAGGGGGTTCTTCAGATCCGCTTCCCTATACTTTGAGGCTCGGTTTAAAAATTAATACGATTGATTCAAGAATCGTAAAAATTATTTTTACGACCGATATTACGAAGGTCCTTGTCGGAATGTTCGCTCAAGAAGATAAGACATTTATGGAAAATCTGAGTTATGAATTAAAGGAGGCCTGGAAGGGATTCGGACTGGAGATAAACTATTATAACTTTGTGCTATTACGCGGTGGATACTTCTATGATTCGGAAGGTGCCCGAAAAGGTCTAACATTCGGCGGCGGGATAAAGGCAGGCGGCTTTTCACTTGATATCGGTGTTGACGAGGCAATGTATGAGTTTCCCACACGAAATCGTAAGTTTTCATTGACCTACCAGTTTTAATCATTCGCATATAAAATTTACTTCCGCTGAATCTCAAATTCGATCGTATTTAAAATATGGGAATTTGAAAAATTCTAAATCCGAAGCACAAAATCCTAAACAGAAAGATGAATTGTATAGGAATTTGAAAAATTTTAGAGGAACCCTCACCTTTATCCTCTCCCTTTTTAAGGGAAAGGACAGGAGTGAGGGTTGGGGTTTCAGGGGTTCTCACCTGATGTATCTTGAGGGTTAAGATTGGAATGCTTGTTTCTTTTTACCATTTAACCACGAAAAGCCATCATCTTAAATCTAATCCAATAACCATTTTACTAAGATTATTGAGATTTAGATATTCGGATTTATCGAACATAGCAAGGATTATTTTCTAAAATGGTTCTTTTGACCGGTGCTACAGGATTTATCGGCAAAAATTTTGCCCTGAAGTTGGCCCAAAGGCAGAGGATTAAGATCTTGGTGCGGAAGACATCGGACGTTACCCTTTTCAAAGAAAATAAAAATATCTGTGTAGTAAGAGGGGGGCTTGAAGACGACCTGGGGCTGGCCGAGGCACTGACTGGAGTTAGTATTGTTGTGCACTGCGCGGGGAAGATATACGGTAAATCCCTTGATGAATTTTTGCTTACCAATACTCGGGGGACGGCAAATCTGGTCAGGGCAATGAAGGAGAAGGGAATTAATAGTTTGCTTTTTTTAAGTTCTCAGTCAGCTGCCGGCTCGAATCAGGATTCAAATCCGATAGACGAAAATACACAACCCCGGCCGGTTTCCTGGTATGGTCTCTCTAAGAAACTCGCAGAAGATATTATTATTAAAAGCGGGCTCAATTATACAATTCTCCGACCATGTTCGGTATATGGACCTTATGATTTTGAAATCTTGAAGATTATCAAATTATTGAAGTATGGTATGTTTCCTAAATTTGGTAAAGGTGAAAGATATATAAATCTAATTTATGTAGAAGATTTAGTAAATTTGATGGCAAAGATTGTTACCGGAGATTTTTTTAAGAATCGGTTATACTTTGTCTGTGACGGTAATTGTTATTCATACAGTGAGATAATAGGGGAGATTGCTAAAATTCTTAATAAATCAAGGATTATTGATATTTTAATTCCTAAAGCAGTGGCATTATTCTTCGGAACCTTAAACGATGTATTTCTACCGGAAAAGAAAAGGATAGTTGGGCGAGATAAAATACGAGAACTCATTCAAGACATCTGGCTCTGTCAAAATAGCCGCCTTTGTACCGAATTGGGGTTTATTCCCCAATATTCGTTTCACGAAGGTATGCGCAAGACGATCGAATGGTATCAGAAAAATGGCTATCTATAAAAATTTTTCTATAGAGCCTTCCAGACCATTTCCTGTAAGCCCATAACATTAATTTTGCCGCCGCCTTTTTCTGCTACGGCAGTTGCTGCATTCTTTAATACCTGTTCACAGGTAGCACAGGCAGTAACGAGTGTATCAACCTTTGTATTCAATGCCTCTTTAATCCTTGTTTCAGCGATCTTTGTAGAAAGCGGATTATCAGAGACAAGTATGCCACCACCACCACCACAGCAGCGGGATGTATCCTGTTTAAATTTCATCTCCACAAGTTCCAAGCCAAGTGCCTTAATGATTTCCCTCGGTTCTTTTACTATCTTTGCACCCCTTGATAAATCACAGGGGTCATGATAGGTTACCTTACCGCTTAATTTCTTTATATTTGCATTGGGCAATTTTTCCGCAATAACCTGTAATGCATGTTTTGCATCTATTTTATACGCCTCGCGTAGATAGACCGTGCAGGTGGGGCAGAGGGTGATAGCATTCTTGAAGGGGAATGCCTTTAAGAATTTTTCCTTATGCTCTTCGAAATCTTTTACGAATCCTAATGCTTCC
>JBDRWI010000087.1:0-8742 GCA_039802265.1 Caldifarciminota bacterium
AAAATTTTCATTATAGAAAAGAATATGGACAAGATACATCTGGGGTTTCTGATAGTCGCTGGAAAGTGCACAACTTTAAGATGGAGCGTCTCTGGGGGTTTCAGGGGTTCTCCCCTGATGTATCTTAGTTGGGCTTAGGTTTGGAAATGTGATAGGGTTGGGGGTGTTGGTTTCGTTTTAAAATAATCAGGGGCTGTGGTTAACAGCCCCTGAAAGAAAAAAGTAGGCTGGGATTACTCAAGCATTATTGCCTTTTGTATAAAATTCTTTATGCCATCAGATAGAGTTACAAAATAGATGCCAGCCGGTAGCCTATTCCCCTTTTCATCAGTGCCGTTCCAGATAACAGTTGAAGCCTTATCAAATGCCCTTACCAAACGACCGTTTACATCAAAGATTTTCACCTTTGCTGAACTGCTACGGTTATATCTGATTTTTAGACTGCCCTTGAAGGGATTGGGTAGGATTGTAAATTTCTGTTGTGCACTTGCGGCTTTATTTTCATCAACTCCCACCGGAATTGGTACTGTTACATCATCAATGTACCAGCCCTCGGCGACTACGCCCTGATCGCTGACAAACCTGAATCTTAAACGGACGGTCTGGCCTGAATAGTCTGCAAGCGGATAAGAGGCCTGAATCCAGGAACTCTGTGTGCCATTATAAATACCCAGTATCTGCCACCAGCCACAGTTATTGTCAATCTCACAATAGGCATAATCATAGTTTAATTCGGTTGCATACTGATGATAAAAGCGTAGCATACTATCCGGTGTAACAACAAAGTAGGGCGACACAAGCGATGCATCATTTAGATTTGTATATTGCCAGATATTCTCTACACCACAATACCAGGAATGGCTTGGCGAATGACTCTTATGGGCTGTAATATGCCAGTTGTCAATGCCACCGGAATGTGTCCAGTCTCCCTGCCCTGATTCAATATCGTCAACAAACCCGGGTTGGTTGGTCACAATGAAATTTATTGTATTTGTATCATTTGGTGTGCCGAAGTTCAGATTGAATTTTGTGTTTCTTGGTGTAGGGCAGGTAGAGTCTATTGTGAAATCAAAGGCTATTACCGTGTCCACCTCGCCCGCACCAATTGAGACCATCTGGGGTGTTGCTGAGGTTATGGTAACATAAGGGTCGCTCGTTGAAATATCGGCACCACCGGTATAAACACCATCGTTGCAATTTTTGCCCATTACATATGCCCTTATCGCCTCACCGGGTTGGGCAAAGCGATTTCCGTTTCCTGAAGTCTCGGTAAAGGTCAATCCATAGTAGTCCATATTTACCCTGCCGGTAATGCCTATTTCTCCTGCCTGATAGATTTCTTTTGTTGACCCCTGAACAAAGGCAACAATCTTGCAATTCTGTTCATTCCAGCCGGGATTGATTGTAAAGTTCCTGGTTCTAACAATACTACCTCCAGCCGGGATTGAAACCGCCTCACCACTGGCATCAGGTAGCATATCACGACAGACATGCTCAACCGTGGTCAATCCATACCAGGAATAAGGGATATTATTTTCAACTACCGCAAACTGGAGTGTACCTGATACAGTTCCAGTAGAGGTATTGGTTATTGAAGCGGTAGCTGTTCCATTATTTGAGACCGTATCATATGTACAGGTCATATCAATTGTTAGCGGACTTGGCACTGCAAGTCGCTGGGTAATCCAGCGACGGTAGATTGGATACATTGTTCCTGGCATACTGACTCCACCTGATACCTGGTTATTGCCATCTATTCTTACATTCGGCGTTCCACTGATTCCATAATAACTCCACCGCGCCACGCCGTCCGGGCAGGAAAATGGATAACCATTTGCATGATAGGCAATTACAACAACTGAATCATAAGAACGGTTATAATTCTCAGCAAGACCTCTTGCTGCACCAGGGCAGTAAGGTCAGCCTGAGACCACAGTAAATTCCTCAAAGACGACAATCCGCTGGCTGGCAAAAAGGACTAAAATCGCCAGCAAGTTCAATACCGCCGGTTTTTTCATAATGCCCCCTTCTAACAGAATTATATATGAATTTATTAGCATCGTCAATACCAGATTAATCCCTGAAGCCCTCCACTTTCCCCTCCTTTTAAGGGACTGTCCACTTGACACTGCGCTCTATCTGGATATATTTGAATATGGCAAGAAAATTTAAGCCCGGTCCTTACAATTATTGCGATTACCGCTGCGAACGTTGCGCTGAAAGGGAAAATTGTCGGGTCTATAAGGAGAATGAAGAAAGACTGCTTGAACACTATCTGAAAGGTGAAGACCCGAATGACCCTCAGGTCTTCCTGAATGACCTGAAAGAGATCTTTGATAAAACCAAAGAGATGTTGAAAAGGGTAGCGGCAGAGCAGGGGATAGATCTTGATGAACTCCCTGACGAAGAAATCCCTGAGGTTGACCCCCATAGTTATGTGATCTACAACCTTGCCTATGAGTATTTTGACCAGGCACATAAATTGATTAAAAAACTGGAAAAGAGTGGAGTTCCGGAAGAGATTGAAGAGGAATACGATGACTTTGTCTGGTATCACACCCTGCTTGTCGCCAAGACTGGTAGACTGGTCAGTAGTTTTGAAGATGAATTTTTTGATGCGGAGACAAGGAAGGGTGAGGAGGAAGGCACCCTTCAGGTAATCAACAAAGGCATTAGCCTTTCAAAAAATGCCTTGCAGAAAATGCTCAATGAATTACCTGATGACTTCCAAAGAATTGTTGACCTGCTTGATATCTTAAAAAGACTTGAACTCCAAATAAAAAATAATCTGAGGGAAAAGGTAAAACAAAATTTGTGCGAAACCGAAGAATCAGGAGTTTAAGGGGTAAAATCATAAAGTTAATTCATAAAAATTTTATAAAAGCCCTACAGCTTAAATCCAAAAATTCTTTTCACAGGTAAATCAATTCCTGATTCTGTAAGGATCGCTCTAATTATTAATTTTATTGTATAGGAATTTGAAAAATTCCTATACAATGGTAATGAAATTTTTCATTATAGTTAAAAAAAACCACAAGATATTCAGGGGAGGATGATATGAAAATGGTCTCCGCACAAAGAGACGGTTTGCTATATAGCGGGGGTTTTCAGGGGTTCTCCCCTGAATATCTTGTTGACTTTAATATTAACTCTGACTATACTCTAATTGTGAAGAGAAATTTGGTGAAAGATATAGTCAGCGAAGTGAAGGATACAATAGAAAAATATAGTATGTTTGAAGATGTAAATAGGGCAGTCATTGGATTTTCTGCAGGTCCGGATTCGGTCTGCCTTTTAGATATCTTAAAAAAACTCTATGGAGAAAAAATAGATTTTCATCTTGTCTATATCAACCACGGACTGAGACCCAAGAGTATTTTAAAAACCGAAGAGGATTTGACAAAATTATATGCCCGAAGATTTAAGTGCGGATACAAAATTATAAAAATCAAAATTCCCAAGACAAAAAAAGGGCTTGAGGCCGAGGCAAGGGAGCGGCGATATTCGGCATTACTGGGTTATCTGAATGAAATAAATGCCCAGCGGATTATTCTTGGACACAACCTTGACGACCTCATAGAGACATTTTTTTTAAATCTAATAAGAGGTAGTGGTGCGCGGGGGTTAAGTTCAATCCCACCGGTCCGGCTGCCAATTGTAAGGCCCCTTATTGAGATAAAAAAGGAAGAGATCATCAACTATCTTAAAATCAATGGCCTCCGATTTTCAACGGATATTACAAATAAGAATATTGCTCTTCGCCGTAACCTTTTGCGCCACAAGATTATTCCCGAATTACTCAAAATCAATCCTTCGCTATTTGAGGTAATTAAACGGGAAATAGAGCTGATAAAAATGGATAACGACTATCTTCAATCGCAGGCAGAAAAGGTCTTTGCGAGAGTAGTTGAAAAGAGAGAAAACTCTTTTACCCTTGACTTAAGAAAGATAATCCGTTATAATAAGTCAATAATCAATCGGGTGGTTATGGAGATAATTAAAAATCTGAACGGAAGCATTCAGGGTTTTACAAGTGAACATATTGAGGCAATATTGAGTCTAAAGGATAGGACAAGCGGCAGTAGGGTTATTCTGCCTAAAGGGATAATTGCCCAGAAGGGTTATGATAAAATTTATATCGGTAGAACAAAAGATTCTCCGCCTTTTTATCTTGAGATTGGACTGAATGATGATAAAATCTTAAATGGTCTACGTATCAAAACAGCAGTTTTATCAAAGGTATCAAAATTAAAAATAAAAAATAGCGAATTTTTTGACCTTTCGGAAATCAGGTTACCGATTTTCATCCGAAACCGTAGACCAGGGGATTTTATTGAGATCAAAGATGGAAGGTTAAAGTTGAAAAAGGTCTTGAATGAAGCCAAAATCCCAATCTATGAAAGGAATCGGCCGAATCTTTTATGTGACCAGCGGGGAATTTTATGGGTAATTGGTCTGAGACGGGCATATCGAGCCCTCGTAAATAAAATGACAAAGAAAATCTTGAAGGTGGAATTTGAATATCTTGATAAAAGAAGTTGATATAAAAAAGAGAATTAAGGAACTGGGCAGGGAGATAAATCGGGATTATTGTAATAAAAATCCAATTCTTATTGGTGTCTTAAAGGGGGCGTTTGTCTTTATGGCTGACCTTTTAAGGGAACTTGAAATTCCAGTGGAGATAGATTTTTTGGGTATCTCCAGTTATGAAGGAAAAGTATCCAGCGGCATTGTCCGGATTACCCAGGACTTATCCGTGAATATTGAAAATCGGGATGTAATTTTAATTGAAGATATTATTGATACTGGCAGGACGATTGACTACATCCTGAAAAACTTGAAGACCCGTAATCCAAGGAGTATTGCAATCTGCACCCTATTAAACAAACAGGAAAACAGAATCATTGAGGTCCCCCTGACCTATGTCGGGTTCAATATCCCTTCGGTCTTCGTTGTTGGCTATGGGCTTGATTATGACAATAAGTACCGGAATTTAAAAGAAATTGGAGTTTTGGATGTTAAATAAACAACCGCAGAAGAGTCGTGCCTGGCAGACGGCGATAATATGGACTATTATCTTTATTCTTGTCTGGGTGGGTGTTCAATATCTCGTTGGTCAGGGCGGAAAACAGATAAATATTCCTTATTCGCGATTCCTGCAGGAATTGAAAGGGAAAAACATTGAGAGGGTTACCATCACCGAACGTTCAATAAAAGGAACATTCAAGATGCCGATTTTAGTGGAAAGAAAAAACTACCTTGAATTTACTACAATGATTCCTTTTGATGACCCAAAACTTGCCGAAGAACTTGTAAAGTACAATGTTGAGGTTATTGCCAAACAACGCTCCGGCTGGATAGAGATTGCAACCGGGCTATTTCCTTGGTTGATTCTGATTGGAATCTGGGTATTGTTCTTACGCCAGATGCAGTCCGGGCAGAATCGGGCACTGGGCTTTGGTCGGAGTCGGGCAAAGATTGTCCTTGAAAACAAACCATCAACTACATTCAATGATGTCGCAGGGGTAGAGGAGGCAAAACAGGAATTACAAGAGGTAATTGAGTTTTTAAAAGAACCAAGAAAATTTACCCGCCTCGGTGGACGAATTCCAAAGGGTGTGCTTTTACTGGGTCCACCCGGGACAGGAAAGACCTTAATGGCGCGTGCGGTTGCCGGTGAGGCTGGTGTGCCCTTTATCTCAATCAGCGGTTCAGACTTTGTGGAGATGTTTGTCGGTGTTGGTGCCTCAAGGGTCAGGGACCTCTTTGACCAGGCGAAGAGGCATTCACCCTGTATTGTATTCATTGATGAGATTGATGCAGTGGGCAGATTGCGTGGCGCCGGACTCGGCGGAGGACATGATGAAAGGGAACAGACCCTTAATCAACTTCTGGTGGAGATGGATGGATTTGAGGTGAATGAAGGGATAATTCTTATGGCCGCAACAAACCGACCGGACATCCTTGACCCGGCGCTACTTAGACCGGGAAGATTTGACCGGGTTGTAGTACTTGATAGACCCGATGTTCGGGGAAGGCTCGGGATATTGAAGGTGCACACAAGGCGCACCCCGCTTGATTCAGATGTTGACCTTGAGGTCCTTGCCCGGGGAACACCTGGATTCTCTGGTGCAGACCTTGCCAATATGTGCAATGAGGCGGCGCTCCTTGCTGCCCGCAGGAATAAGACCAAGATCTCAATGCAGGAATTTGAAGATGCCAAGGATAAAATCCTGATGGGTGTTGAGAGAAAGAGCCTAATAATCTCGGATTATGAAAAGAAATTAACTGCCTTTCATGAGTGTGGCCATGTCCTTGTCTCAAAATTCCTACCTGAGATGGACCCGATTCATAAGGTCACGATTATTCCAAGGGGAATGGCTCTGGGTGTAACCCAGGCACTGCCAATAGATGAAAGGCGAACCTATTCAAAGAGTTATTGCTTTAATCAACTGGCATTTATGCTGGGTGGCAGGGTTGCGGAAAAACTGGTACTTGGTGACCTATCTACGGGCTCTGGCAATGACATTGAAAAGGCAACAAAATTGGCACGCAAGATGGTCTGTGAATGGGGGATGAGTGAGAGATTGGGACCCTTAACCTATGGTGAAAAAGAAGAAGAAATCTTCCTCGGTCGGGAGATTGGTTTACATCGTGATTATTCAGAACAGACCGCCCGGGAGATCGATGAAGAGGTCAAGAATATGATTCAAAAGGCAGAGGCGATTGCCGAAGAGATTATAAAAAATAATCTTGATAAACTGAAAACCCTGGCAACAAAACTCCTTGAAAAAGAAATCCTGACCGGTGAGGAGATAGACCAGATTTTAGGGATAAAAAGGGCAAAAGAAGATAAAGAAAATGGATAAGAAAAAAATTGAAAAGGCAGTAAGGATGATGCTTGAGGCAATCGGTGAAGATCTGAGTCGGGATGGTCTGAAGGATACACCCAGAAGGGTGGCGGAGATGTATGAAGAGATATTTGCTGGCGTAAGACAGGACCCAAAGAAAGAGTTAAAGACCTATCGCACAAAAAATGAAGATGAGATGATTCTGATTAAAGATATTCCCTTCTATTCGGTCTGTGAACATCATCTCCTTCCCTTCTTTGGCAAGGCACATATTGTTTATATCCCCAAGGAAAATAAGATTACCGGATTTTCCAGTCTGGTTCGGGTAATTGATACAATGGCAAAGAAGCCGCTTTTGCAGGAAAGGTTAACCCATGAAATCGCCGATTTCTTAATGGCAAACTTAAAACCGATGGGCGTTCTGGTAATAATTGAGGCCGAACACCTCTGCCTTTCAATGATGGGTGTTAAAAAACCGGGGACACTCACCATCACCTCGGCAATCCGGGGAGTGATGAAATCCGCACCGACCAGGGCTGAGGCACTGGCATTGATTAAAGGAAAATAGAATGGCAATGCACAAATTCATGCGGGCGAAGAATTTTTGGTTTCCGGGGTGCAACCCAGGTGGTGTTCAATCGGAACTGGCGATTTTTCCCAAAAAATGTAGGGCAAGGCTTTAGTCTGGCGAAGAAATAAAAGCAAGCCTGAAGGTTTACCCTACATTAAAGAAAACTAAACCGGACATTCAATTTAATTGACTTTTTCCACCATTTTGAATAAAATTAAGAGATGGAAATCTGCACCCTTACCGAAAAAGAACATAAAGAATGGGAAGGGTTTGTCTTTAAGGCAAACAACGGTACGATATTTCATACCCTGAGGTTTCTAAGTTACCATCCACCCGAGAGATTCAAAAGCCACCACCTTTTGATAAAAAATAAAGGAAATATCGTCGCCCTTTTCCCCTGTGTAATAGAAGACAAAACCATTATTTCACACAAAGGTGCTTCCTATGGAGGATTTGTATTGAAAAATGACCTCGGGATTTATGATACAAACCTTGCGGTGGCAAGTCTTGTGGAATTTTTAAAAAGAGAAGGGATTAAAAAGATTATTTTGACCCAGACACCATTAATCTATTATAATGAGCCCAATCAATATATTGACTTTGCCCTTTTGAAGCAGGGATTTAAATACCTAAAGCGCGAAATCACCGCGGTCATTCCATTGAATGTTGCCGAGCCCTTATTGACCTTCCATCCTGATGCCCGACGCTCCACAAAGAAGGCAATGCGTGAAGGTGTAAAGATAAGAATTTCTGATGACTATGCTACATACTACGAAATTCTGAAGAAAAACCTGAGTATGCGGCATAATGTATCACCAACCCATACCCTATCTGAACTTCTGAAACTAAAAAGCCTTTTTCCTGAAGGAATAATCCTCTTTGGCGCCTATCTTAAAGAAAAGATGATTGGGGGAATGGTTATCTTTGTAACAAACCCGCGAGTGATTTTGGCGTTTTATATCAGCCACGATACCCATTATCAGGCATACCGCCCGGTTAATCTATTATTCTATGAGGTAATAAAATGGGCAAGGTTAAAGGGTTATAGGTACCTTGATCTGGGAACATTTACCTTGAATATGGAGCCAAACTGGGGACTTGGTAGATTCAAAGAAAACTTCAATGCCCGGGGATTTTTAAGGGACACCTATGTATGGGAGATGTAGAAGGGAGAGGATGAAGGTAATGGTCAATTTATTGTATAGGAATTTGAAAAATTCCTATACAATGGTAATGAAATTTTTCATTATAGTTAAAAAAACCACAAGATATTCAGGGGAGGATGATATGAAAATGGTCTCCGCACAAAGAGACGGTTTG
>JBDRWI010000088.1:0-8694 GCA_039802265.1 Caldifarciminota bacterium
CCACTTGTCATTGAACAAACGATTCTTATCTTTGTCCCTTCAAGCAGTTTTTCATTCACCTTTGTCACAGTCCGGACAAAAAGAGCATCATAATTTTTTATTATTTCCGGTCTCATTTCTGAAGATGGAATAGTATCAAGGACTCCAAATTCAGAAAATAATTCATTCAAATAGGGAATCTTCTCATCCGCAATAATTTTGAGCTGAAGCATTTTATGATTATAAACAATTTAGATAAAAGTTCAATAAGAAGCACTTTCTTACCGCAAAAAAATTATAAATCCCCCTTAATCCCCCTTTTTCAAATGGGGAGAGTGGGGGATTGCTCCTTCTCCCTTCTTTTAGAGGGAGACAGAGATGACAATTTGCGTCTATCACCTTTTATAGGAACTACTCCATCCCCCTTTTCTAAAGGGGGACATAGGGGGATTACTCCTTCTCCTTTCCCCTTTTTAAAGGGGAATAGAAGGGGATTATTAGAAAAATAAAGCCCCATAACCTCATACCACATATTGTAGTGGCAGAGCTTGCTCTGCAATAAATAAAAAAATCGCAGTAAGAGAGATTGCTCTGCAAGATTGGGAATGCAGGTAGCCACAACCATCAGATTGCCTCATCTTTTTTTAACGCAGGCTAAAGCCGGCGGCTACTTAAATTCAGATTTTGAACAAATCAAAAATGAGAAATCCTCCTTAATCCCCATTTTCTAAAGGGGAATAGAGGGGGATTAGAGAAATTCTTTTACAAAAAATCAAGGTTATGGGTGGATTTTGGGGTCGGATCTTCACAATCGTTTAAAAAGTAGGAGAATATTTCTATCAATTTTTGAAAATGGGGGGTGAGAAATCGTGAAGGTTTATGTTATCAAAAATGCCGCGGATGTAGGCCAGGCTTGCATCCGGAAGGGGTGCGTTTTGGGTATTGACAAAAAAAAACATGAGTATAATAAGGTATAATTATAAAAGGCAATATAGGGCGAAAAAAGGCTAAAGAGGGCGAAAAAGGGAAAAGAAGGGTGAAAAGGGGTGAAGAAGTGAATAGTTCGTGAAACGTTTACCGTGAATCGTGGAACGATTTAACAAGGGTGAACAAGGAGGAATAAGGGTGAATAGGGGTAAAGAAGGGGAACAGAATAAACCAGATAAACCAGAAAGACAAGATAGACCGGATGGAATGGTGCAGTATCGTCTCTTTGGGAATTGCAGTATCGCTTCGCTTGCAGGAGCGAAAGGGCAAAGGGGTATTTTTGCCAAAGGCTAACCGCCAATGGCTAAATTGCTAAAAAGGAGGATTAAGATGGGTCAGATTATCTTCTATTATATACTCCCTCGCCCTCAATGGGAGAGGGCAGGGATGAGGGTGAAATTGGGATGTCTTTTGTTCATCAGTGGATCATGCTTTGGACAGAAAGAACAAAGGAGGAGCGATGCAACTTAAAAGATTAAATAACTGGCTAACAAGAGTCCTTTTGATTTGTTTGTGGGCTCTGGGATGGTTAGGGTGTTATCCTGCATCGGCCCCGAACCATATCAGACAAACCCTAATTTCAAACTATTGGTTGGAGATACAACAACCTATGATGGCGATTCCATTCATTGTGGTTATCCTGTGGTTTCACCTGATGGTAGAAAAGTATATTATCTCTGTGTTGATGCAGATTATTTTAGTCCCCTTGAAGGGTGTATTGGGAGCATATACTCAATTAACATGGATGGCAGCAACAATCAAAAAATCTTGGACGGAAAATTTGAGGCTCTTTCTATTTCACATAATGGTGAAAAACTTGCTGTTCACTCATATAAAGGTAATTATCCTAACCTAGATCCAGAAAGCCTGATTTTAGTTATTAATCTTGATTCATTAAATGTGGACAGCTTCTGGGTTGCCTCACGACGAATAGAGAAAATTGCGTGGGGTAGTAATGACAGATATTTATATTACTACAATTACAAGCAGATATTGCGACTAGATTTACTTACAAATACTGAAGAAATAATTGCAACAATTTCAATCGCTGGGTTTGATCTTTTTAAAAATGATTCAATTTATTTTGATTCAACAAGATACTCTACTGAGATTGAACCAGTAAGTGAGAAAATTGTAGTGGGTGTCTCGGGATGGGGTTTTGGCACGAGCCTACTGATACGTGATATCTCATTAGGAACAGAGCGAAGTCTTCCAGTGCCTTACAATGATGGGCTGGTTGGTTTTCCCTATTGGTTTCCAGATGGAAATACGATAGTCTTTGCGGCACAACCTTATGTAGAAGCTACCGGAGCACCTGCTGAGATTTGGATTTTAGAGAATGTTCTTGAGTACATAAAAGAATTAGGAGGTATCAATGAGAGCTATTAGTATTTTATTAGGGTTGGTGTTGATAGTGTCTTTAGGAAGTACTCAGCAAGTATCAGCACCATTTTATACCCGCCTAACAGTAACATCGGGTGAAGCAAAACTGAATCAAGAATTCACTCTGACTCACTCTCTGAAGGCACTTACTGATTTACCAGAGATACAAATGATTTTTGAAATACCCAAAGGCATTGAATTTATTGGCGGATTGCCTATCCAAAATTTTACCCCATCATATAACGATTCTATTTCTCTTGGAGTTACTCTTAAAGTAACTCATCCAGGTGCGTATTGCATAACTTGTCACACAATCATCGCACCGAGTGATACAATTTCCTTTCTCCAGCATTTTGCAAAGAAGATTTATATCATAAGCAATAGCGATACCACAATACATTCTGACACATCATTAACTGGGCCATATTTCAACCTCGCATCAGACAGCATAATTGGCGAAAAACCGGCTAATCCACCACCACCGGATGTCTATTATACGGTTTCTGGGATAGTGAAATATAGAAACAAAATTACTAATCAGATTGAGGCTTTACCCGGTATTAAGGTTGAACTGGCTGGTCCGCCTAATTATTCTACCTGGACTGATGCTAATGGACATTACTCAATTACTGCACCAGCGGGTGAGTATGATTTAATCATCTGGGCAGTAAATGGGGCTGGTGAAGTGCATGATCACTGGTACGCAGATGTGACTTTTTGGCTGCCGCCGGTGATAGACCTTTATTGTTCACTTCCACCGCATGTTTTCCTCTCACAGGAGATAAACCTATATAGTAATCTAACAATCAATTATAATGCTGAAGATAACTGGCAACATCAAGCAGATTGGGCACGGATTTTATGGCGGATTAGACGAGACAAGAACTGGATGTACTCTCATACCTCACCACATCGCGTATTAGATTACGTTGAGGTGGTTTATCCTGCGGAGATTTATATAGATATGCCGCTATGGTGGTCTGATAAAATCTTCAAATTGAGACATAATCCCTTTTTTGTCTATTTTGGTGAGTTGGAAAAATTGTTTGTTAAATCACATGAGCTAAGTTGGTTAGGTTTTATTGAAGTAGAAGATGTCATTTACGATACCCCGTACCAAATTGTAATAGATAAACCAAATGCAATCTGGGATACCACAGGGGCAATAATGGGATTATCACACGAATGGTGCCATGGTTTGATGGTTTCTACATTGGGTGGCAAGGTACCTTATGACTGGGGGTTTGCGATACATAGTTATAATAGTGTTTTTAACACTGGTCACGCTTTTTCAGAAGGATTTGCTGAATTCTGCGCCCCAGCGATGTGGGTGGCAGAATTGGAAACAAATCAGGTTGACCCCGGGAATGATTTTGAGCCGTTTTATGCAAATCGGCGGTATGGTAAGGATTTTCCGTGGTATCGGGGTAAAGACACTCTTAATACCAATGGTACTTTTGTTGAAGGTTCAGTAATGCAATTTTTCTGGGACCTTTTTGATGACCAGAATACTAATGACCGAGAACCCAATTTTGATGATGATGGGGTTTACGGTGGAATATCAAAGATAATGAATACGCTTGCTTCGGTAGGCACAATAATGACGGAGAAACAATGGGATTCGGACATTCTGGCTCAGTATTATATTGATTCCATAACAGGTGATACAATTGGTGCTGATTCTATTATAATCTGGTCCTATAAATCTCGTTTCCCGGGACCGAATTATGATTTTATTGGAAAATTCAAAGACCAATGGCAAGGTGCAGGATACGGTAATGTCACTGAATTGTTCAATGTTGATATTCATCCATTTAATTACTTAGACCCCTATCCTGTGCCTAAACCTACAAATCTTACAGCAAATATCAATCATATTCAGAAAAAAGTCACGCTGACATGGAATAATAATGCGGTGAATCAGGGTGCATTCTTTATCTATCGGAATTTAAACAACAGCGGCTATGTGCGCCATTATACCATCAACACTCCAACTACAACTTCATTTACAGAAAATATTCAAGAGGGGAATTCCTATGGATATAAAGTTCGGGCGATGACCTGCGATACATCAAATTATTCAAATGAAGTTACAATCCCTTGGTATGTTGCCGCGCCCACAATGCAGCCAGTTGTTGATGTGCCACCAAATCAGGCAAAGGTATCATGGCAGAATAATTCAAATTTAGCGATTACTTCTTATACCCTTTCTCGCTGGAATGATGTTACAAATACATGGAAGGATGACTACAAAACAGGTTTAACAGCCACTTTCTTTAATGATACTGTTACATTTCTCCATAAATACAAATATCGTGTTAAAGCCCAAGAATCGGGCGGTCACTGGTCCGATTGGTCAAATGTGGTTGAGTATTCTTGTGGTGTGCTTGCCCAGTCAAATTATTCAAAAATGTCGGCGTATAATAATGGGGCGAAGGTGTTAAGATATGGAATAACGCTCAAAAATCAACATTTTTGGGCAGGCGGAAAATGTTGATTTTTGTTGGGGACAGCCCCCCAACTTTTGTCTTATATGCAAAAACTATGCCTGAAATTTTTTGGCAAATATCACTTTACCCTTGACGAATGCTTTTTTTTTTGTATAATGTATAGTAGAAAAGGCTTAAGATGGCGGTAAAAGGCTAAAGAGGGCGAAATGAGAAGGGTGAAAAAGGGAGAATAAGGGTGAATAGGGGTAAAGAAGGGGAACAGAATAAACCAGAAAGACGAGAAAGACCAGATGAAATGGTGCAGTATTGTCCCCTTGGGACTTGCAGGAATTGCAGTATCGCTTCGTTCGTGGGAAACGAGGTGCGGGAGTGATAAGTGACACGAAGAATTGCAGCTGATACTATAAATATATTTGTAATTATGAAGTGCTTTTATATTTTGCAAGCAGCAAGAGAAAAAAATAATATGAGTCCGATTAAACAATATTTGTTGAAATATACGAATTGTAATTTACGAGTTTTGATTTTTGTTTGTTTGATAATAATTACGGTGATTGGATGTGGTAGAAGCGATGATATTGGTATAATAAAACCAATAGTATTTTCAGGAGAAGCACACCCAGCCGTTTCACCCGATGGCAACTTCATTGCTTATACCACAGCATCAGAAGCTCAAATTTATCTCTATGAAATTGCAACTAAAGAAAGCGAATATCTAACTGATGGTGGTTTACCAGACTGGTCACCGGATGGCAAGTGGATAGCATATGTTTATAATAGAAATATTTACAAAATAAATGTTAGGACAAAAGAGATTAAACAATTAACAACATGGGGTTCTTGTTTCTTCCCGGATTGGTCGCCGAATGGGAGAAAAATAATATTTGAGAGATCAACAGGTGGCTCAGATTCTTCAGGATTCTGGATATTAGATATTAAAACTCTAGAAATGACTCATCTTCCGTTACAAAATTATAGAGGGGGAAAGTCAGATTGGGCACCTGATGAAACAAAGATTGTTTATGTTGCACCACTCGCTCAAAGTGCGCCTTACAGTGAAATCCAAATTAAATCTCTTATTGATTCAGACTCTATTCGTTTAACTGATAATAATGTCGAAGATGATGCGCCCGTCTTTTCACCCGATGGTTCGAAAATTGCGTATGCAAGTAATTGGAATATCTGGGTGATGGATACAAATGGGAATAATAAAACACAATTGACTTTTGAAGAAGGCCCGATAGATGGGAAAAAGGGAAGTTATACCTGCGACCCGGCCTGGACACCCGATGGCAATCAAATAGTTTATGTTCGTACAGAACTTTTTGAAAAGAAAACCGAAGTTGAATATATTTCTCATCTTTGGATAATGGATGCCGATGGAGCAAATAATCAGCTATTGACCGGGAAGGCAACAAAAACCTTTGGTTGTAAATAAAACAACAAGGAGGACAAAATGATTGGCAATAATAAATCAATGGTTACGAAAGCATTAGTATCTTTCATAATGATAGTAATGCCTATGTTGTGTATGGCTGATTATGTGCCAGGCGAGGTTTTAGTGCGCCTTAAACGTGGAGTCGTTGAGTTGCCGCAGGGACAAGCGGAAGGAACTATAGAATCAATAACAGGGAACCAAAATCTCAAGAATTTTCTCTCAAATGTCGGTTTGATAAAAATTGAAAAGGTATTTTGGAATTTTGAACCTAAGGATACGCTAAAAGAATTAGAAAATGGGGAAATAGTAAAGATTCAAGACCTCTCACTGGTTTTTAAGATGTCCTTCAATCCAGATGCTAATATTTTAGTAATAATTGATTCACTGAAACAATATTCTGATGTAGTTTATGCTGAACCAAACTATATTATGCGCGCTAATTTTTGGCCAAATGATGATTCTTTTTCTAAACAATGGTCATTATGGCAAAGTAACGATTGTGATATAGATGCAGAATTTGCGTGGGATATAGAAACTGGCAACTATAATGTTAAAATAGGGATACTGGATGAAGGTGTAGATTATTATAATGCGGATTTGGGTACATAC
The DNA here is from genome assembly GCA_039802265.1 of Caldifarciminota bacterium. Lineage (GTDB taxonomy): Bacteria > Hydrothermota > Tepidihabitantia > SM23-42 > JAOAFX01 > JBDRWI01. The sequence continues at coordinate 6,847 of JBDRWI010000088.1, forward strand.
TTTGGGCCAGGACACAAGATTCGTGGTGGATATGATTTTGTAAATAATGATAGTGACCCCAGACCTACTGTTCCACAACAGGAAGTGCACGGTACTCATGTCGCAGGAATTGCAAGCGCATTAACTAATAACCACCTAGGAATATCTGGTATATCAGGAGGAACAGGGGGGAGTGACATTGGTTGTACTATTTATAGCTATCGTATTCTTGACCCCTCTGGTAGTGGCACGGTTGCAAACGCAGTGCAGGGTATAGAAAGAGCTGTGATTGACGGCGTGTCAGTGATGAATGCGAGTTGGCGTGGTGCAGAGTATAGTGAAGCTATCAGAGACGCTATTTCTGTTGCCTATAAAACAAATAAATCCTTTATTGCTTCAAGGGGCAATACTTCTGATAATCGCCTTCTCTATCCGTCTTGTTTTGACCGTCACTGGATTATATCTGTTGGCGCTACAAACCAAAACGATTATAGAGCGAATTTTAGTAGTTATGGACAAGGGATGGATGTTGTAGCACCGGGGTTAACTATATTAAGCACGGTTCCGGTTACTTCACAAGGTTCTATAAAATACGATACGATGAGCGGAACTTCAATGGCGGCACCGCATGTTACGGGTCTAACGTCGTTGATATATTCCCGAGCTTATGAAAAAGGAATTTCTTTACAACCCGAGGATGTTGAAGGAATAATCAGGGCAACGGCATATGATCCACCGTGGTCAGACCCTGGCTATGATGATGAGTATGGTGCCGGTCGGATAAATGCCTATGATGCGTTGAGGTATTTTAATTATCCACAGTCAATTCGTATGTATACAGTGACTGCAACCAGTGGTATTACTGTGGGATTTTATACGAGGCAGCTCATTGGAATCCCTGGATTACCTGATGGCACATACTTTGTAATGGTGAACGAATATCGGAGTGATTTAACCCTTCCATCTGATATCATTGAATTTCTGGGCATCTGGGGATTGGGCCGTTTAACCACAGGATATTCGAATGCCGGTCCAAATTATGGAGAAGGATATTGCGAAGTAGAAAAACTACCCAATGGCCAATATCGGGCGAAGACCTATGTATACCTTGTTATGGAACCAGATCCACCTCATCAAACGATTGGTTGGTTTCCATTAAACCCTTATCAAAATAATGTGCTCTTCCGATATTCGGTTTTTAGTGTCAATGTTGTGCCACCATATAATCTTCATACCGAGTATGTAAAAGAAGACTCAGTGAAATTAGTTTGGAACTACAATTATCCTCAGTTGATTGATTGCTATCGGGTTTATAGAGGAGGAACCCAAGTAGATGGTGACATTCCGCCGAATCAAAAATGGTGCATTGATGCTGGAGTGACAAGGGGTCAGTCATATCAATATCAAGTATTTGCGAAAAAAGGAACTGTTTTATCATCACCAGCAACAATTACTGTCCAAGTTCCCTGGGTTGATGCACCGACATTACGGCCGGCAGTGGAAATCCCACCAAATCAGGTAAGGATAAGTTGGCATAATAATTCTAATTATGCTCAAAAATATATTATCCATCGCTGGAATGATATAACCAATCAATGGCATTATGGGTATCATCAGGCGAATAGTCCAATTGAAACGCTCTTTGTTGATAATGTGGAATGGCTGCATAAATACAAATATGTTGTAGTTGCTAGGGCAACAAACGCCTCTTATGATACATCTGCCTGGTCAAATGTGGTTGAATTTACTTGTGGTGTGCTTGCCCAGTTAAATTATTCAAAAATGTCGGCGTATAATAATGGGGCGAAGGTTGCGAAGTATGGGAATAATTTGTATGTGGCGTATACAGGGGGAGATTGGGGTTGCGGG
>JBDRWI010000089.1:0-8678 GCA_039802265.1 Caldifarciminota bacterium
GGAGAAAACAATGAAAAATGTAAGATAAAGTCTGCCAAACTTTATCTTTCTTTTGCTATTGATGAATTAAAAGAAAAAACAGAACAAAAAGAAAACCAAACAGAAGTAAAAGAAAAAACCCAAGAAGAAGTTCAATCTCAAATTTCAACCACGCCCCAAAATCAAACATCTTCTCTATCTACCTCTGATATTGATACAAAAATTATTCTTTGGTACTCAACTGATCATGGAAAGACCTGGAATTCTTTTGCCAAGATAACAACTCTTCCCTTATCAAACTCTCTTAACAACGGATATATATCCTTTGACGCTCCATTTATTAAAGACTGGCAAGATATTGAAAACTTGAGAGTGATGCTTGAGGGAGTGATAGGAGGCGAGGAAAAAATATCTGCTTTTTTGGATGGGATGTGGATTGGGGTGGAGGCAATTGGAAAATTAAGAGAAGAAATTCCCAAAAAACGTAGACAAATCGAAAAAAATATTCGCCCCGATAAAAACGCAAAACATTCTTGCAAAATAAAAGATTTTCATATTAATCCCTTAACCAAAGGACATGAAGCAACAACAGAATTATTGCTTTCAGGAAATTTAAGCGGAAAGCAAATAATTGAAATTGGCAGTTTGCCAGTAGGCATTGATGTTTTATTCCAGAAAAATAATGATTATATTTATACTCCGGTCGAAGGAGAAAACAGAATTGCTTTAAATATAGTTATTTATCCAGACGCTCAAAAAGGTAATTTTAGTATTCCTATTATTTACAAAAGCGGAAATTCAACAACAGTTTGTCAGTTAAATATTAATAATTCAGAATAGTTGCTAAAAAATGATTAGAAAAAAATCAAAAAAGTTTGAGTTATTAAAGAAAAGATGTTTTTCTCTATTTTTTAGATTTTTAATTTTGATATTTGTTTTTGTTTTGGTTTTCTCAACCGCTAAAGAAATATTAATTTTACAACGTCCTAAAAAAGTTCAGGCTTTGGCGCCGGGAAGGTATAATGCAGGACCAATAAAAACTCTTCCTTCTGGTGCTAATGGAGTTTCTGTAACTCCAGCGACTAGTTGGGGGGCGGGTACTTGGACTCCAATTACAGCTTCTATTCCGCATGATATTGTTCTTGAGGGAGTTGTAGTTGGTGGGGGTCCGGCAAATGAATTTGAAATTGATATTGGAAAAGGAGCTTCTGGTTCTGAGGTGGTTGTTGGTAAGCTTGCCGGCGACACTGAGTCAGCTGCAAGTTCTCCCCGTCGTCTTTATTTTCCTATTCCAATAGACAACATTTCAGCTGGTAGTCGTATAGTAGCAAGAGCAAGGGTTTCGGGAACAACAGCAACAGCATTTTTTTTAAAATTAATTTATTACGAAAAACCACTTTCTGGAAATATTGCAACAACCCAAAACTCATCATTACTTGTTCCTTCTCAAGCAGCAGGAGTTTCTGTTACTTTATCTTCTACTGCGTGGGCGAATTCAAGCTGGTATCAGGTGATTGCTTCAACTAGTGATGCGATTGTTGTTGGAGCGGTTACTTTAAATCCAGCTGTTGCCTGCGAGTTTGAACTTGATATTGGAAAAGGAGCATCTGGCTCTGAAACTGTGGTAACTACTATTCGGGGGCGATCTACTACAGCAGGGGGACCCCAAACAATTACTCTTAACCCCTTAGTTGATAATATTGGTTCCTCCACAAGAGTTGCGGTAAGAATTAGGGCAAATACCACAACTACAACCGCCTGGACGGTAAAGCTTACTTATTATAATAAAACCAATCTTGGAGTTGGTTCTGAGATTTTAACAACAAAACCTTTAAAATGGGCACCAAGCGCCACAAATGGAGCTTCTGTTACACCGAGCGCTACTGCTTGGGCAAATTCAAGCTGGGTTCAATTAATTGCTTCAACTTCAACCTCAATTTCTCTGGCGGCAGTTGAGCTTCAACCAGCTTCTGCTGTTGATTTTGAGATTGAATTTGGGATTGGGGCTTCTGGAAGTGAAGTGCCAATTGGTCTTGTAAGAGGGAGAAATTTATCAACAACTTTAGGAAATATTTATACAATGAATATAGCACCATTGATTAAATCTGTTCCTTCAGGCTCAAGATTAGCAGTTCGTATTAGAACAAGCGGAACTACCACTACTGCTTGGCGCGTGGCTGTGGGTTATTATGAAGATACTGATACTACCAATGCAATAGACGCTCCGCATTCATCTTTACCTTATTCTGCAAATTCTGTAACTTTAAGCATTCCAGCAACCGCCTGGTCAAACTCAAATTATGGCCAGTTAACCTCAGGCCTTTTAGATGATATTTACATTACAAGAATTATTGCTCATCCGGGAGCAAGTGTTCAGTTTGAAGTTGATATTGCAATTGGAGCCTCGGGAAAGGAGCAGGTTTTAATTACAGTTGCGGGCCAAGCGACTAGCGGAACTGGTAATTCTGTAATTGATCTTTCAGCCCCGCTTAAAATTCCAGCAGGAAATAGAATCGCAATGAGAATGCGAGGCAATGGTACCACCGCATCAACTGGTTATGTTTCTTTAGAATATGTTACCGAAGAAAGGGAAATAATGCAGTCCGGGTATAGGTTTTTTAATAATACTAATTCAACTGATGTTGGCTCGCCTTTAGCTCCTCAAGACACGATGGCAACTTTTAATACAAGCGGGATGGCCTTTAGATTGCGTATGCTTTTACATATTGGAGGAAGACAGCTTTCAACAAGCGGACAGGCATTTAAACTTCAATTTGCAAGTAAAGGAGCGGGAACTTGTTCTTCTCCGGGCGGAACATGGACCGATGTTACAACTTCAACTACCATTGCTTTTTATGATAATTCGTCTCCCACAGATGGGTCCGCCCTAACCGCAAATAGCAATGATCCAATTCACCTTGCTCATGCTTCAGTAAATCAAACTTATGAGGAAGCAAATAATTTTACAAACTCGCAGGGCGCAATTTTAGCAGGACAAGATGGTAAATGGGATTTTTCTTTAAGAGATAATGGAATGACTACAGATGCGGTTTATTGTTTACGGGTTGTCAAGAGCGATGGAACAGCTTTAAATAGTTATTCTGTTTATCCTGAAATTACAAGAAAATCCGCGCCCAACGTTCAACAAGAACATTATCGTTGGAAAAATGATGCTTCTTATGTTCCATCAAGCTTTAGTTTTACGCATGAGTCTAGTCCTCAAATAGTTGGGCATACAGAGCCAGATGTGATAAAAGTTGGTGATACTTATTATTTATATTATAGAGCAAATTCTCATATTGAAGTGGCTACTTCTTCTGATGGGGTCAATTGGTCTGGTTCAACTTCAATTATTACTCCGTCATCTCCAACAGGTCCTAATATTTTACCAAATTCAAATGTAGAAACTGGTTCTTCAAGTCCTACAGGGTGGAATTCATCAGGCGGTTCGGCTACCTGGTCTACCACTTATTCTCGAAGTCCAACCCATTCTTTGCGTCTCAATGTGTCAAATGCTAGTGCAGATTGGCGGGCTAATGGTTTTACAAACGTTGCCGCTGGAAATTACTATCAAATTGGGGGCTATGTAAGGGGGACAGCAACCTCGGGAGAGTTCTTTTTAACAATAAGATGGTTTTCAGATAGTAGTTGTTCTACTTTTATTTCAGAATCAAATGCTGCTATAAGCACTGGTACATATGGTTCATGGACATTAGTGAAAGGTGGAGGCAAGGCACCAAATAATACTCAATGCGCGGATTTTCTTTTCAGGGCGATAAATGCAACAGGCGATTTGTATGCTGATGATTTTTATGTAAAAGAAGCTCCGTGGGATAATGTTGAGACAATTGCGCCATCTATTTATTACAACACAGAAGATGGTCTTTATTATTTGTTTTATGAGGGGAATAATGGTTCTTTTAGCGAAATAGGTTACGCAGTTTCAAAAAGCCCAACTGGCCCTTTTGAGAAATCGCCTTATAACCCGGTTTTATCACCCACGGGTAGTGGATGGGAGAGTATTACAGTTGGAACCCCAGTGATTACAAGAGATAATAACAAATGGTATCTTTACTATCATGGATATAATGGAACAAACGATCAGACAGGCCTTGCTTGGTCAACAAACTTAAAAAATTGGACTCGGCACCCTTCAAACCCAATTGTTCCTATTGGTTCTTCGGGCCAGTGGGATGATTACAAAACTGCTCCTTCTTCAGTTTTTATTATGGATAATATGCACTACTTGTTTTACGAGGGTGAACCTGATAATAATGATTGGAAAATTGGTGTTGCTTATGTTTCTTCGGCAAATATAGAGACCAGCGCAATGACAAAGTTTTCTTCAAATCCGATTTTTAGCGAAACACCTGGCTCTTGGGATGATGATTATGTTCAGTTGCCATCTGTAATTCGAGTTGGAGATCAGCTTTGGATGTATTATTCCGGGCATAATGCAGCAGGAAATTCCTTTTCTCTTGGAAGAGCGGTGGATAGCACCGGCAGTATTTTTCATTGGAAAGCAGCTGAAGATACTGCAATAACGAATCAAGTAAAAAATCAAAATATAAGATTGCGGTTTTCATTGAAAAATGCAGGAGGTATAGCAGAAAACTATAATTATCGCCTGCAAGTAGCCCAACTTACCGCGGCAAATTGTAATAGTCAAAGCACTGGTTGGTCAGATGTTCCAACAACAACTGGGGGTTGCGGAACTTCGGTTGCCTGTATGACAACTTCGAGCTATTTTACAAAAAACGATAAAACAACAAACCTTTTAAGCTCGCCGGGTAGTAATTATCTTTTTCAAAGAGGTGAAATGATAGAAGATGATATAAACCAAACAGGAAATATCACCTTATATAACATTTTCTTTACCGAAGCAGAATACAACTTTCAGTTTACAAACTATGCTTCAGATGGAGCAACTTATTGTTTTAGGGTAACGAACGCTGGCACTGCTTTAAATAGTTATAATAGTGTAGCTACAGTAACCCTTGCTTCTGCTGGAATCTCCCTCTCTGGTAACGCCTACGAAAATGAAACATCAACAGTATTGTCTGTCTGTGATGGTTCAACCAATGTAATATCACTTAGAGTAGGAAATACAACCTATGGCCCTGTACCATGTTCTGCATCAGATGGTTCATTTACGATAACAGGTATTACCCAACCCTCAGCTGGTGATCCAATGATACTTTGGATAGACAATCAAACACCAAAAGCAACAACCATAACAAAATACTCAGGTTCTGGTAATGTCACAGGAGTTGAAGTAAGAAAAGACAGACTAGTTATTATGTCAGACTATGGAAATGTCACAAACTCAGACCTTGATACTTGGGACTCTGGCAATGATTCAGATATTATCTATTCTGTCTCATCAAACAATCTTACCTTAGGAGATGGCTACAAACTCATTGTCAATACAGGAGATACCTACCAACCAGGAGGAACAATAACAACCTCACCCTCATCAAACTCTTCAACAACAGACGGAGATATCCTAATTAAAACCTCAGCCACTCTCAATATGGAAAGCTATGACCTTTCAATAGGAGGTGATTTTACAAACCAAGGAACATTAACTCTATCTTCAAACCAAACAACAACCTTTACTGCAACTTCCACAGGTCATACCATAGCTCAAGGTTCTTCAGAATTTGAAAATGTAGTTTTCAATGGAACAGGAGGAGGCTGGCAATTTAACTCATCAACCACAATCAACAAAGATTTAACAATGACAGCAGGTACTCTCTCTGGAACCCAAGACATCACAGTCAAAGGAGGGGACACAACAGGCAATGGCACAATCAACTTAACAGGTGGAACCTTTCTCTTAGATGGAACAGGCAACTTTGGAGGAAACACTGACTGGACTTTCTATAACCTCACCTTTGGGGATGGAACAGGAAGTGAAACAACGACAGCCCAAGGTACAGGCCAAATTACCTCAAACACTCTTACCATATCTCAAAACCAAACCCTAAATGCTTCTTCAAAAACCTTTAATCTTGCTGGCTCTGGAACACCATTTACTGTATCTGGTACTTTCACACCATCAACCTCAACCATAAATTACAATGGAACCTCAGCAACCACAATTACAAATACAAGCTACTATAATCTTGGAGTTGGTAGGAACCCTGATTCATCTGCTGTCACATATTCACTTTCTGCAGATTTAACAATACCTGGAAGATTAACTGTGGGCCATACAAACTCAACTGCCACTGACACTCTATCTGCTTCATCTTACAATATTACCTTTAGCGGAGGAGGAATACCATTTATGTTAGCTACTGGCACAGGAGATTTTTCTTGTGGAACTTCAACTGTTAAATTTACTTCAGCTTCAACTACCAACATTCAACATACAACCTATTATAACTTATACCTTCAACCATCATCCTCTGGTAATCCAACCTATACTCTTGGATTGTCTCAAGAGCAAACAATTACAGTGCAAAATGACTTAATCTTTGGTGATGGAACAAATGCTGTAACAGTAACACCAAGTAATAACACAATCATTCAGATCTCAAGAAACCTTACTCTAAATGCTTCTTCAACCTTTACCAAATCAGATAATTCTTCTTTTGTCTTTTATGGTACTCAAACCTCATCAATAACAGACAATAACTCCACAAAACAAGACCTTGGAAATCTATTTATTGGCGATGGTACAAACACAAAAACAGTCAATGTTTCAAGTTCTCTTGCTCTAACTGATATGAATATTCGCCAAAACGCTACTTTGTACATTGCAAACAGCTCGTACACTTTAACTGTCAATGGACACTGGAAAAACCAAGGAACCTTTACTTCTCAAAACAACTCTGTTAACTTTGCTGGAGTTGGATTTGCCAGGGCTGCGGGGATAGGAATTCAGGAGGGAGAAAACCAAATTCGCTCTGCTGTCATTGACACCCAAAATGGCTATGCATACTTTGGAACAGAGACCTCACCGGGAAAAGTAGTTAAAGTTAACCTTTCCACCCTTGATAGAGTTGGCGCAATTACTCTAAATTCAGGAGAAAACAATCTTTACTCTGCTGTCATTGACACTCAAAACGGCTATGCTTACTTTGGAACAGATACCTCACCAGGAAGAGTAGTTAAAATTGACCTTTCAACCTTTCAAAGAGTTGGCGCAATTACTCTAAATTCAGGAGAAAACAATCTTTACTCTGCTGTCATTGACACTCAAAATGGCTATGCTTACTTTGGAACATGGACTTCACCAGGTATAGTAGTTAAAATTAATCTTTCAACCTTTCAAAGAGTTGGCGCAATTACTCTAAATTCAGGAGAAAATGATCTTTACTCTGCTGTCATTGACACTCAAAATGGCTATGCTTACTTTGGAACATATACCACACCAGGTATAGTAGTTAAAATTAATCTTTCAACATTTTCAAGAGTTGGTGCAATTACTCTAAATTCAGGAGAAAACTATCTTACCTCTGCTGTCATTGACACTCAAAATGGCTATGCTTACTTTGGAACATGGACCTCACCAGGAAGAGTAGTTAAAATCGACCTTTCAACATTTTCAAGAGTTGGCGCAATTACTCTAAATTCAGGAGAAAACTATCTTACCTCTGCTGTCATTGACACTCAAAATGGCTATGCTTACTTTGGAACAAATACTACACCAGGTATAATAGTTAAAATTAATCTTTCAACATTTTCAAGAGTTGGCGCAATTACTCTAAATTCAGGAGAAGACTATCTTTTATCTGCTGTCATTGACACTCAAAATGGCTATGCTTACTTTGGAATAGCTTATAACTCCTCGTTGTCTTTTCCAAAAGTAGTTAAAATTAATCTTTCAAATTTTCAACGAGTTGAAGCTATTACTTTAGTACCCATTGAAGAAGATTGTGGTGAAGGATCATATGTTCAGTCTGCTATCATTGACGTTCAAAATGGCTATGTTTACTTTGGAACTGAGGCTGATTCAGCAAGATTAGCCAAGGTCCGTATTTTTTCTTCAATCTTTACTAACTCAAGTTCTTTCTACAATGTAGGTTTTAACAATACAAGCGGAGATTGGCATTTTCAAGATGCAACAGACATTGATAATAACCTAACAATTACAAATGGAAAACTTACAGCCTACAGTGGCAATACCTACATTGGCGGAAACTTCTCAAACTCAGGAACCTTTAATCATAATTCAGGCACTGTAATATTTGATGACAACACCAAAACAACAACAATTTCTGGTTCAACCACCTTCTATAATCTAACCTCAACCACACCCTCAAAGAATATTGTCTTTACTGCCGGCACAACCCAGACAATAGCTTCAGGAGGTACTTTAACTTTCAATGGTCAAGCCTGTGATACAATGATAAATCTTTCTTCAAGCTCTTCTCCAAATCAGTGGAATATTAATGTTCAATCAGGAGCAACAACAAGCATTAACTATGTAGATGTTTCAGACAGCAATGCCACAGGTCAAGCAATAACAGCCAACAACTCTTTCCAAACAAATGATAACAATACTAATTGGACAATAAACGCTGGAGTCTGCGGTGGAATCTCCCTATCAGGCAATGCCTATGAAAATGAAACATCAACAGTATTGTCTGTCTGTGATGGTTCAACCAATGTAATATCACTTAGAGTAGGAAATACAACCTATGGCCCTGTACCATGTTCTGCATCAGATGGTTCATTTACGATAACAG
>JBDRWI010000090.1:0-8354 GCA_039802265.1 Caldifarciminota bacterium
AAATCAACACAGAGATACATATTAAATCCCAAGTACCAAGTACCAAATCCCAAACAAATTCCAAAATCCAAACACAAAGGAGCAAAATAAATTAAAATTTTTAATCGATTTAGGCATTTAGGTATTTTGGACTTTTAGATATTTATTTTTCTAACCACCCCAATCACCTTTCCAATTATCTCAAATTCCTTTTCTATTGTCGGATAATTGTCGTTCTCCGGTTTCAAAACAAAATTGCCGTTTATTCTTCTTAAGCGCTTTATAGTTGTTTCGCCTTCCAAATTTGCCACAATTATGTCGCCATCCTCTGCATTTTTATCTGGTCTAACAACCACAAGATCACCATCATATATATGGGCATTCACCATACTATCACCCTTTACCTTCAGCAGAAAACAATCCTGCCAGGAAAGGGGATTAAAATAACCTTCAATCTCTTCAAATGCAAGTTCGGGGGTTCCAGCAGCAACCCTACCAACTATCGGTATCTTCTTTACTTCTATCCTTAACCCCCTTGCTTTCGTTCCCACCTTTGTTATCAAACCATCACGGGCAAGATTATCAATATGAACCTTCACCCCCTTTGTGCTCTTTAATCCGACCATCCCGGCAATCTCCCGGATTGTCGGAGGATATCCATAATCCCTCACAAAATCCTGGATTGCCTTAAGAATCTGTTGCCTTCTATCTCGTACCATAAAACCCCCTTCTTAAAAGTTTATAGTTATTGGGTTGGGACGCTGGATTGGTTAAATGGTAACTGGTTAACGGTTAAATTTTACCAGCATCAAAACCCTAACCCTTCAACCATATTTTGTAAACATTTGTTTACATATATATTATATGCAAAAACCTTGATTTGTCAAGGGGCAAAATGTGCTTTATCCCTTGACAAAATCACTTTTCTGGCGTATAATATATATAATAGAATGCAACCATTATGGAAATTATGCGTTTCTTTTATGATTTTTAATTTTTTTGTTTTAAGAAGGTCAAAATTCAATGCGTCTTTTTGGTAATCTCCAATGCTTTCGTCATCAATGAAAGGAGGTGCATCTTAGATGACAAAGATCGTGGTTTACGAAGGTGAGTCTTTTGATAATGCAATGCGCCGATTTCGTAAGTCTGTTGAAAGAGCCGGTATACTTCGGGCTATAAAAAGGCACGAAGTCTATGAAAAACCGAGCGAAAGAAGAAAAAGGCGCCTGCTCGCCGCAAGAAAAAAAGAATATAAAAGACAGCGGGAGGAATTATAGAAAGAACCCATGCCGAAGAGGTCCTTGAACTGAATAAGGTCCTTGAAATAATCGCGCAATTCTGCCATACCGAACCCGGAAAAAAGAAGACATTGGGTATCAAACAGATAGAATCTCAAAATCTTGTTGAATTTGAGTTTAAAAGGATAGAAGAAATCAGAAGGAGCGGCGAAGAGGTTATAATCTACCTCCCATTTTCGGCAGAGGAGTTTAAGAATTCAATAAATCTCTACGACTATCTTCCGGCGGAGAACTTAAACCTTTTAAAACTCTTTCTTGTTTCCACAAGGACATTCAAGAATCGCTACCGGAATAAAAAACTCGGTGAGTTCTTCAATCGCTTCCATGATTATGAGGAACTTATTTTGGAAATTGAATCAAGGATTGACGAAGATTCACAGATAAGAGATAGCGCATCTCCCGAATTACAAAGAATAAGAACGAAAAAGAAGAATACGATAAATGAGATTAAGAAACTCCTTAAAGAACTACTTGATTCAAGGTATTATCTTTTTAGCGAATTGAATATCGTGGAAAGGGCGGGTAGATACGTGCTTCCGGTAAAGGCAAATTTTAAAAATGACCTTAAGGGAATTGTTCATTCCTACTCAAACTCAAGGGAGACGGTATTTATTGAACCTATAGAAACGACCTCCCTGAGTGCAGAACTTGTTGAATTGGAAAGGATGGAAGAAGAAGAAATAATTTCAATCCTCAAGGAAATTACCAGAATGGTGAAGGCTCGTGGCGATGATATAGAATCAGACCTTGATTATGCCGCAGAACTTGACCTTATCTTTGCCAAGGTTGGTTATGCAAACAGCTATCAGTGCTCAATGCCGCTCTTCGGCGACCACTTTGATATTAAAAATGGCTATCATCCATTACTCAAACATTTAAAAAAGAATGTTGTTCCTTTGAATATGAAATTGCCCCCGGATAAAAGAGTTTTATTGATTTCGGGTCCAAATGCTGGTGGAAAGACAGTTGTCTTAAAGACAGTTGGGCTCCTGTCGCTTATGGCAAAATGTGGCCTATATATACCCGCGGATGAAGGAACAGTTCTTCCCTTCTTCAATGAAATCTATGCAGACATTGGGGATGAACAGAGCCTTGAATCTGACCTTTCCACCTTTGCCGGGCATGTAAGACATATAAAGGAGGCACTGAACGCCCGGAATGGAAAAAACCTCGTGCTCCTTGATGAATTGATGAACCAGACATCCGTTGAAGAAGGCTCAGCCCTCGCCTCAGCAATAATGGAGGAACTGTCAGATAAGGGCAATACTGTCCTGGCAACGACCCATAATGAGAGTTTGAAGATATTCGTAAGTAAAAGAGATAATATGCTCAATGCCGGGATGGAATTTACCGATAGACCGACATATAGATTGATTTTGGGAATTCCCCAGCCGAGTAATGCAATAAAACTTGCCGAAAAGATGGGGCTCAATGGTCCGCTCCTTGCAAAGGCAAGGACCTATCTTGATACCCAGAAGGCATCTTTGAATGAAATATTTGAAAGCCTTTCCAGGGAGTTAAAGGCGGTTGAGGAACAAAAGACAAGGCTTGACAGTCTCATTAAAGAATATGAGCAGAAACTTACCGAACTTGAATTGAGAAAGAAAAAAGAATTTGTAGAACTGCATAACAGATTTCATAATGAAATGGTCAAGGCAAGACGCCGGGTAGATGATCTGATAAAGACACTCAAAAAGGAAGGACCGAAGCCCGAAATCATTAAAGAATTTAAGGAATTCTTTGCTGAGAAGATCAAGGAAGAACCCAGGGAACCATATTATCCAAAGATAGGTGAGACGGTCAGGCTCAGAGGTTCAAATAAATCGGGTGAGGTTGTGGCAGTTCATCAGGGAAGATACAAAATTAGTTTTGGAAATATCTTTTTCTGGGCAAGACCCGAGGAGATTGAACCAGAGAAAGACAATGGTTGAGCGAGAAAAGATTGATGAGATTATAAGGCGTACCGATATTGTTGATTTAGTCTCTCAATACATTCAGTTAAAGAGAGTGGGAAAGAATTATCGGGCCCTGTGTCCATTCCATGCAGAAAGAGACCCTTCTTTCTATGTGAATCCCGAAAAACAGATTTATTATTGTTTCGGCTGCAAAAAGGGGGGTAATGCAATAAGTTTTTTGATGGATTATGAGCACCTTGACTTTCCCGATGCCTTAAGGAAACTCGCCAAAAATCTGGGTATTGATATTGACACCACAAAGAATTTGAAATATAAAGAACTATATGAAGTAAACGAATATGCGGCCCAGTTCTATTCGCTGATACTGAGTAAAGAAGTGGGCAGGCGCGGTCAAAATTACCTGAAAGAGAGAAAGATTGATCTGGAGAAGATAAAGGACTTCCGACTTGGTTTTGCACCCAGTTCTGGTGGCTTGATAACATTTATGAGACAGAAAGGGATTGGAATTGAAAGATTGAACCAGTCCGGACTCATTTCTCAGAATCGGGAGATATTCCATGATAGAATAATCTTTCCCATATTCAATCTTTCAGGGAGAATAATCGGTTTTGGTGGCAGGGGTATTGATGACTATATCCAACCCAAGTATCTCAATTCTCCCGAGACCCCAATCTTCAAAAAGGGAGAAATCCTTTACGGTTTATACCAAGCAAAAGAGTCTATGCGGGCAAGGAATGAGGCAATTCTGGTTGAAGGCTATTTTGACCTTCTGAGTCTATATCAACAGGGTATTACAAACATCAGTGCACCATTGGGAACTGCCCTTACCGAAAATCAGGTTATGCTCATATCTCGATATGCAAAGAAGGCAAATCTCCTATTTGACCGCGACCCTTCGGGAATAAAGGCGACACTGCGGGCAATTGGTCTATTAATTAATGCCCAGGTGGATGTGTATGTAACGGTACTGCCTGAAGGTTATGACCCGGATAGTTTCATCAAAGAAAAGGGTGCACAGGAACTGGCAAAACTCTTTAGCTCGTCCATCGATTTCTTTACATTCTATAAGAATTCTGTAAAGATTGATAGTGTGGAAGGAGAAATTTCCTTAATCCGTGATTTGATCGAAATAATCAGCAAGATTCAGGACCCGCTCCGCTTTGACCGCTACCTGAGGTATGCAGCAAGGGTCTTTGAACTCTCTCCGGATGTGATTATTAAAGAAATGAAGAAAAAAGACCTGCCCCAGAAGAAAGAACTGAAGGAGAAGACATCCCCCCAAGAGAAGATAATAATGCTTATCTTCAATAACCTCCAGTATTTACACAGGGCAAAGGAAGTCTTGAAACCCGAAGACTTTACCGAGGAAAAGGTAAAAAGGGTCTATGAGTTGCTTATAAAAGACGAAACCTTTAATATTGCTGACTTGTCTAAATATCTGGTGGAAGAAAGATTAAGAGAGAAGATTCTCTCCAGTTTAATCAAAGAAGAGAGAGTATCCGAGGAAGACTTTGTAAGGGCATTGTGCTTATATAAAAATAATTTAAGGCGTAGCAGTTTAAAAAAGGATATCGTGGAGGCAATCAAAAAAGATGATAAGGAATCATTAAAGAAAATTAAAGAATTTTTGACCCGAAAAAATTAAAAAAGGAGTGAAATGGTTAAATATTCACAGAAGATATTTGAAAAGGCAAAAGAGGCGGGGAAGATAACAATAAACGAAATCAATAGACTCATTCCAGACGACGTTACACCCGAAGAGATTGATGAAATCCTTGACTTGCTGGCAAAACATAATATCAGCATTGTTCAGACCGAGGAAGAAGAGGTTCAAAAGCCACTCGGTCAAAAGGCGGTCACGCGGGCTGAAGAGCCAATCAGGGCTTATTTCAGGGAACTTGCCCGCTATGACTTGCTCTCAAAGGATGAAGAATATGAACTGGCAGTCAAGATTGAAACCGGGTATCGGATGATAGAACGCCAGTTTCTTCCTTATCCCTGCACAATAAATCGCTTGATTGAAGTATGCAAACAGGTAGAACAGGGTAAAAAGAGTCTGGACCAGATTTCACGAATTGAAATTGAGGCGATGATGGATAAGCATACATTCTGGGCGGAAAGGCAGCGATTTATCCGCCGGGTAAAATCAATAGAAAAGGACTATAAGTCTCTTTTGGAACTATACCGTAAACACCAGAAAGAAGACACCAAGGCACTGGAGTGGCGGATTTTTGAAAAAGAAGAAAGGGTGCTAAGAAAACTGTCAGTCCTTGCACTCCAGCACAGTGCGTTAAATTCAGCCATTCAGAGCTTCAAGGAAACCGTGGCACGCCTGGAAAAAATCGAAAAAACCCTGCCCCGTCTGCGTAATCAACGTGAAATAAATGCATGTATAAAAGAAAAGAAAATACTCCTGGCAGCACTGGGCAATAATACCGAAAGGATCCAAGAGACCGCAAAAATTGTAGAAAAATGGGAAGACCTGATTAATCGTTCCCGCCAGCGAATGATTGAAGGGAATATGCGTCTGGTTATTTCAATTGCCAAAAAGTATGTAAACCGCGGGCTTGAGTTTGCTGACCTGGTTGGCGAAGGAAATAATGGACTGATAAAGGCAGTGGAGAAATTTGACTATCGAAAGGGTTATAAGTTTTCAACCTATGCCACCTGGTGGATAAGACAGGCAATTACCCGGGCAATCGGTGACCAGGCAAGGACAGTTCGAGTTCCTGCCCATATCCTTGACACAATGAATAAGGTTGCCCGCGCCCAGAGAGATATGATACAGGACTTAGGAAGGGAACCGACGATTGAAGAGATCGCTGACCATCTTGATATTCCAACGGACAAGGTCCGGATGGCTCAGAATATCTCACTCATTCCAATTTCCCTTGACAAACCAATAGACGACGAGGAGTCCTCTTTCGTTGGCGATTTTATCAGCAATCCAATGTCTGATTCACCAACCCGTCGTGCGGCAATTTCAATCCTGAAAGACCGCTTCAGCGAAATCCTTAAAGACCTGCCCAAGAGAGAAGAAAAAATAATCAGGCTGCGCTTTGGACTTGGCAACGGTATGCCCCGCACCTTAGAAGAAGTTGGCCGGATGTTCAATATCACACGGGAAAGGGTGAGGCAGATTGAGGCTAAGGCACTGCGCAAATTACGTCACCCTACAAGATTACGCAAACTCCAGGTATTCAAGGATTTGATTGAAATGGAATGATTTGAAAAATGCCTAAATACCTAAAATCGTAAAAATCAGATATGAGTAGATACGAGGTGGCTGTCATTGGTGCGGGTCCAGGTGGTTATCCCTGCGCAATTAGACTCGGACAACTAAAGAAAAATGTTCTCGTTTTCGAATCCAGTGAACTTGGTGGAGTCTGCCTGAACCGTGGTTGTATTCCCACCAAGGCATTGAGTTTTGCAGCTGAACTTTTAGAAAATTTCCAAAAGGCACAGAAAATCGGGTTAAAAGTTAAAAACAATGGTGTTGATTTACAGGCACTGAGAGACCATACTGAAAGTGTAGTAAAAAGATTGCGCGCGGGGATTGAATATCTTTTTAAAAATAACAATGTCCAGTGGAAAAAGGCAAAGGCAAGGATTGTCTCTGAGCATAAGATTGAACTGGAGAGCAACGGCGCGTCCGAATATATTGAAGCAGAAAATATTGTAATTGCCACCGGAACCGAAATCACTGCGCTACCCGGCTTTGAATTTGATGGCAAATTTATCACCAACACTGATGATGCCTTAAAATTGAATGATATTCCAGAAAAACTTCTTGTTGTTGGCGCTGGTGCCTGCGGACTGGAACTTGCTACAATTTACGCCGGTTTGGGGAGCAAGGTTAAAGTTGTCGAAATCATGGAACAGATTCTCCCCGGAATGGAGACGGAACTCTGCGAGAACTTATATAAAATTTTGAAAAGGTATGGGATTGAAATCCTGCTCAAATCAACCGTTCAAGGATACCGTGTGGAAAATAACAGGATAAAAGTTGATATCAAAGGGCCCGAATCTACAGGCACAGAAGAGTTTGATAGAATATTAATCACCGTTGGTAGAAAACCAACTGAGTTTGCATTCAAAAACCTCGGACTTGAAGTTGATAAAAAGGGTTATATCATCGTTGATAATACCTATCGCACAAGTATAAAAAATATCTTTGCGATTGGTGATATAATCGGTCCGCCATTATTAGCGCACAAGGCAACAAAACAGGGGATTGAAGTTGCGGAAATTATTGCCGGAATTTATGATACGAAAAAATCACATAATATTCCTTCCTGCGTCTTCACCATTCCACCTTTATCTTCGGTTGGACTTACTGAAAAAGAGGCGGTTGAGAAGGGTTTCAAAGTAAAGACTGGAAGATTCCCTTATCGTGCATCGGGCAAGGCGTTATCAATGCTTGAAGCCGAAGGAATGGTGAAGATTGTAGCAGAAGAAAATGGAAAAATTTTAGGAGTTCACATCCTCGGCGTTGAATCACCGAGTCTGATTGGTGAAGGGATTCTTGCATTAGATAAAGATTTAAAAGTCGGTGACCTTGCGGAAATTATCCACCCCCACCCTACCCTATCTGAAATAATTGGCGAAGCCGCAGAGAATTTCTACAAGAAAGCAATACATATAATTAACTAAAGCCCAAACCCTTAGCACCAAATACCAAACTCAAAACAATTGGTTAAATTGTTAAATGGTTAAATACTTAACCATATGTTTTCAGGTATTTTGTTATCTTGCATTTCTTTTGATTATGTATATCATATTTTTATGCCATCAAATAAGACTATCGGTGTGATTGCCGTAATCGGCGCAAGTGTGATGTGGGCACTTGAGCCGATATTTGCAAAGTTATCCTTCCAGTCAACCGATGTTCTGAATACCTTTGCCACGAGAATTCTATTCTGTTTGATAATTATCACGCTTTATGCCCTAACAAAAAATCCAAGGAAATTGCGGGTGAAACCAAAAGAATTCAAATGGTTAATATATCTATCCCTTGTCGCAACCCTCTTTGCTGATTTTGTTTATACTTACGCCTTCACCAGAGTAATGGTCATAAATGCGGTTCTTATCGGACATATCCAGCCAATATTTATTGTAATCTTAGGATACTTCTTTCTGAAATCAGACCGCCTCACAAAAT
>JBDRWI010000091.1:0-8223 GCA_039802265.1 Caldifarciminota bacterium
AATATGGGGTCTATTATTCACAGTAGTAATATCTGGCCATTGCAAATTTTTTGGCGCAGGGAAATTAATATGGTCGTATGAATGCCAGGTATTCCCATTATCTCCTGATGCAGCATAGACAAGGTCGGTATAGTTAAAGACATCATAATGGAATTCACAATAGACAACACGAACGGAATCTTCAGCTACTGTAATTGATGGGCGAGGAAATGTTAGGAGAGAATGGGCAATGGTTTTATGTCCTCCCCATGTTGTTCCGTTATCTGTTGACCGACAGAACATAACTGCGTAAGTTTCATCTTCAGCTACTGCATACGCCACATACAAATACCCTCCTCTACAAGCGATACTTATATTCCTTGACTCGCCAATAACTAATTCAGTGGGCAAGGAAATAGAAATCTCATTAGACCAGGTAAAACCATCGTCCGTAGATTTTTTATAGTAAAGCATAAGCGTCATCCCGGTTATCGGTCCAAATTACATGGATATTATCACCTGATGCTGCAATATCAGAGTATCGCTGAGTACCAGGCGCACTAACTAATGGCACATCCACCCTCCACCCATCGGGTGGATAGGACTGGGCATTGAGAATGATTATTGTGCCCAGGAATAAAATGGTGCTCAAAATTATCTTAAATTTCATTTTTTCCTCCATTTATTCAGCCCGGAGGCTGAAAGGACATAGAATCACGCGGATGATGGCACAAATCTCCGCGGATTTTGCAGAGTAAACTCTGCCACTACAATCAACCATTTGTAGTGGTCGAGCTTGCTCGACTTCCAATTCATGAAAAAGACCATGCGCAGGCTGAAGCCTGCGGCCACAATCTGGCACGATATTTTTATGCTCCGGTGCCACGGAGCATTCAAACAAATCTTATAAACTCCGCATAGAAGGAGCCAAAAGAATCTTTGTTAAAATCGGCAATAAGAAAATGCCGATGATTATTTTCTTGTGATATAAGATAAGATAAGATAAGACATACTCACTCCTATATAACATTATAACTTTCCCTGCTAAAAAGTCAAGACCAAATTTGAATAGGTGGTCTCTCATAAATAGTCCCTTTACCTATCCTATTGCAAATTTTGTGCCCGAAAAATTTATTGAAATTTCATTGAGTTTTTTATTACCCGTGTTTCAAAAAGTGTGCAAATTTTGCACACTTTTGGGGTATTTGCAAATATGCAAAAATACGCTATTTTACAGACATTCAAGTGTGCAATTTTTGCACACAATTTTTGGTTGCACACTTTTCTTAACACGAAACTGAAGTCCCTACTCCAATAAACTCAAACCTGAAGGTTGCCCTACAAGTCTTGCAGAGTGAACTCTGCCAATACATTTCAAACATTTGTAGTGGTTGAGCTTGCTCGACTCCCATTCTATGGAAAAGACCATACACAACCTGAAGGTTGCGGCTAATCGAAATGTGCATTGTCAAGCCAATGCACTCCGACGACAACGACGCATTAGCAAGCTAGCGCACTACACGACACTGGCTAAAGCCTCCTACTCCAATAGAAGCAAACCTATTTGCCCGGGGATATAATTCCTCATTGACTTCTTCATTTTTTTGTATATATTACATGCGGAGGCTAAAATGCACACGCGATTTTTTCTTGTCGCTTTTCTTGTTCTTGTCTCAATCCATTGTGCTGGCAAAGTAAATAGTCCGCCGGATGCGCCTGCCACACCTATTGGACCCGCGTACGGTTATATAGATTCGGTGTATAATTTTTCTACCTCAGTTAATGACCGCGATGGCGATAATGTTTCAATCAGATTTTCTTGGGGCGACGGTGACACTACCACCTGGACCGATTATGTTTCCAGCGGGAATTCTGTATCGGCCTCTCATACCTTTGGCGATACAGGAAGATATAGTATTACTGCCCAGGCAAAGGATGAGGGTAATGCGTTTTCCAACTGGTCTGCAGCCCATACAATCAGGATTTTGCTCTACGGTGCTAATAACTACCCCGATGCCCCAGTAAAACCGTCAGGACCATCAATAGGCAAACCGGATAGTTTTTATTCATTTTCAACTTATGCCTATGACCCAGATGGTGATAGTATTTCAATTCGATTTTCCTGGGGTGATGGTGATACATCCAACTGGAGTAATTATGTGGCTAATAATGCTACATTAATTGATTCACACGCATGGCATTCACAGGGAAATTTTTACATAAAGGCACAGGCAAAGGATATTTATGGTGCGCTCTCACCATGGTCAGGTATAAAGAGTATTGCAATCGTAACCAATTATCCACCAAATACACCGTCAATACCTTCTGGACCATCAACTGGATTTGTAGATAGCTCATATTTGTTTTCATCAACTGCAACTGACCCCGAGGGAGATACAATTTCAGTCCGGTTCTCCTGGGGTGATGGTGATACATCTGCCTGGAGTAATTATGTCTCCAGCGGCAACCCAGTGCATATGTATCATTCCTGGCAAAATCCCGGTACTTATTACATCAAAGCACAGGCAAAGGATGGTAAAGGTGCTTTATCAAATTGGTCTGGCAGCAAACAGATTACAATTTCCTCAACAACAAACCACCCACCAAATAAGCCATCAACTCCAATAGGTCCTACAGTTGGTTATGTTGATTCTGTTTATTACTACACTTCATCTGCGGTTGACCCTGATGGTGATAGTATTGCGATAAGATTTGACTGGGGAGATGGAACGATTTCTGAATGGAGTAATTATTTTACGAGCGGTTCTTCAATTTCACTATCCCATTTCTGGACATATCCGGGTTTTTATTATATAAGTGCCCAGGCAAAGGACAAAAAAGGTGCTCTCTCAGGATGGTCTGATAGCCTTGAAATCAGGATCTATTGGTAAGTATTTTCTTCAATTCATTGTTTATGTAATCTCCCATAGCGGATGTGCTCAATATTTTTGAACCTTTTTCCGCAAGGTCTTTAGTTCGGTAGCCTTTCTCAAGCACATTGCTGACTGCATTTTCAATTGCTTTGGCAATGTGAGTTTCATTTAAAGAATATTTGAATAAGAGGGCGAGGGAAAGGATTATTCCACAAGGATTGGCAAGATTCTGACCGGCAATATCCGGGGCACTTCCGTGCACTGGTTCAAATAGTCCTGTGTTTTTCCCAATACTTGCCGAAGGTAACATACCAATAGAGCCGGTGATCATTGCCGATTCATCACTCAGAATATCACCAAAGATATTATTTGTAAGAATAATGTCAAACTGCCTGGGGTTCTTAATTATTTGCATTGCGCAATTATCAACATAAAGATGATTTAGTTCAACATCAAGATATTCTTTATGGACATTATCTACGGTCTTCCGCCACAAAATGGAAGATTCAAGGACATTCGCTTTGTCTACTGAGGTGACTCTTTTTCGGCGTTTTTTTGCTAAACTAAAGGCAATATGAGCAATCCGTTCTATTTCATGTTGATAATACACTTCAGTGTTGTATCCCTTTTCACCGCGCGGTGTGGATTTTATCCCTCTTGGTTTACCGAAATAGATACCACTGGTCAATTCACGGACGATTATAAAATCAACGCCGTTTACAATTTCACTCTTTAAGGGTGAAATATCAAGAAGCGGTTTCAAGGTTTTCACCGGTCTCAGGTTTGCAAAGAGTTTGAGGGATTTTCTCAATGTGAGCAAACCCTGTTCGGGTTTTAAGTTGTGAGATAACGAATCCCATTCCGGACCACCAACCGCACCAAGAAGAACAGCATCGCATCTTTTGGCTTTTTTTATTGTCGTTTCAGTGATTGGCACACCGTATTTTTCAATCGCTGAACCACCGATTAAATCGGTATCTATTTCAATCTTTATACCGAATTGTGATACGGTATCTATTATTTTGATTGCCTCAGCCATTATCTCCGGTCCGATTCCATCACCGGGTAGCAAAAGGATACGATATAACCTCTTTTTCATTATTTTCTCCTGTGGTTTTTTAATAGATAAGAAATGAGACCGCCCGAGTTTATTATCTGCTGGAGGAATGCTGGATATTGCGGTATTGTAAACTTTTCTTTTGTAGTATGATGCTCAATAAAACCTTTTTTCAAGTCAATAATCATTCTATCTCCTTCTTTAGTTAGGTTATATAATTCTGGTATTTCAAAGACCCACAGTCCGATATTGAGTGCATTACGGAAGAATATCCGGGCAAAGGATTTTGCAATCACTACCTGAATGCCGCATGTCTTTATTGCCAATGGTGCATGTTCTCTTGATGAGCCACAACCAAAATTCTTTCCTGCGACGATTATATCTCCTTTGTCTACAAGGCTTGAGAAATTGGGCCTTATTGGCTCCATACAGTGCTGGGCAAGGATTTTGGGATCAGATATGTTGAGATAGCGTGCTGGGATGATCACATCGGTATCAATATCATTACCGAATTTCCAGACCTTTCCTTGAATTTTCATACTTCCTCCTTTTATTTCAAACCAATTTCCTCGGGTGGTCCAATCCAGCCCAGGATTGCTGATGATGCTGCAATCGCCGGATTGGAAAGGTAAACTTCGCTCTCTGGATGGCCCATCCTGCCAATAAAATTTCGGTTGGTCGTTGATACAGCCCGTTCACCTTTAGCAAGGATACCAAGATGCCCACCAAGACAGGGACCACAGGTAGGGGGGCAGACAACCGCACCGGCATCAATAAAGATTTGAATCAGTCCCTCTGAGAGTGCCTTTTTGTATATCTGATAGGTTGCAGGGAAGATAAGCAATCTAACATTTTTATTTACCTTTTTCCCTTTCAATATTTTTGCTACAATCCTCAGGTCCTCAAGCCAGCCATTGGTGCAGGAGCCGATGACAACTTGGTCAATGTGAATACGATTGAGTTCATAGACACTCTTAATATTCTGTGGTGAATGGGGCAGGGCGACGAGAGGTTCGATTTTTGATACATCATATTCCAGTACTCTGCAGAAGTGTGCATCAGGGTCATTTTTATAGTATATTGGTGTCCTTCGGCATACTTTTTTCAGATATGTTCTGGTAATTTCATCGGCTGCAATGATACCATTCTTTGCCCCGGCTTCAATGACCATATTACAGATTGTAAAACGTTCGGGCATAGAGAGGTTTTCAATGGTTTCACCGGAAAAGTCAATTGTCTTATAATGTGCACCATCAACACCGATATCGCCGATAATTTTTAAAATCAGGTCTTTGCCATAGACCCACCGCCTCTTTTTTCCATTGAATATGACCTGCATCGTCTCAGGTACCTTAAGCCAGATTTCACCAGTAAGCAGAATGCCGGCAATATCGGTACTGCCAACCCCGGTCGCAAATGCGCCAAGCGCCCCATAGGTGCAGGTATGACTATCAGCACCGATGATCAAATCACCCGAATTTACTAATCCTTTTTCCGGTAGAAGGGCATGCTCTATTCCTCCATTACTCCCTTCAAAAGGGTTGGCTATTTTGAATTTTCGAGCAAACTCTCTTATTAACCTACAATTTTCTGCAGAATTGATATCTTTATTTGGGACATGGTGGTCAAGGACAAACACAATCTTATTCCTGTTAAATATCTTTTTTCTTTTTGTCGCGTAGAATTCTTTGACTGCCAGGGGCGCCGTAATATCATTCGCCAGAACCATATCCACCTTTGCCATCAAAAATTCACCCGGTGATACATTCTTTCTGTTACTGTGTGCGGCAATAATCTTTCCTGTAATTGTCATTCCCATAGTTACTCCTTTTGTTTCCGTTTTTGAATGCAATTTTGTTCAAGGCATCTACATAAGCCTTGGCACTGGCAACCACGATATCTGTGTGTGCACCTCGGCCAATTACAGTAGTCCCTTTTCCCCTTATATAAACCGTTACTTCACCCATGGCATCGGTCTCTGGCGTCAAAGATTGGACAGAAAATTTTACGAGGCGGGTTTTAATCTTGGTAATTGAGGTAATGGTTCTATAGACTGCATCAACCGGTCCATTTCCTGAACCGGATTTTTTAAATAACTTATTATCTATCTTCATCTCTACGGTCGCGGTCGGCAGTACATTGGTTCCGCAAGAGATGTTTACACTCTGCAATCTATACTTGCACGGAATATTAAAGATTTCATCAAGGACGATTGCTTCCAGGTCTTCATCATAAATAATCTTTTTCTTATCGGCAAGATTCTTAAAAGCAACGAAGGTCTTTTCAAATTCTTCGGTTGGCAGTTCATAACCAAGTGCTTTTAATCGTTCTTTCAATGCATGCCTACCTGAATGTTTGCCGAGGACGAGGATGCTCGTTGGAAATCCTACTTTCTTTGGGGTCATGATTTCATAAGTCCTGCGATCCTTTAGAACCCCATCCTGGTGAATCCCCGCCTCATGGGCAAAC
This sequence comes from Caldifarciminota bacterium, assembly GCA_039802265.1. GTDB lineage: Bacteria > Hydrothermota > Tepidihabitantia > SM23-42 > JAOAFX01 > JBDRWI01. The sequence goes on from JBDRWI010000091.1 coordinate 6,379, forward strand.
GCATTATCACCGACGATTGCCTTATTGGGTTGAACCGGTATTCCTGTGATATGTCTGATGAGACGACTTGTGGGGTAGAGAAATTTCGTATCCACATCACACTGAATTTTGTAAAAATCCTTTCTTGTTCTAATATTCATCACAATCTCTTCAAGTGCTGCGTTGCCAGCCCTTTCACCAATCCCATTTATTGTGCATTCAACCTGATGAGCGCCACTTTTAATTGCGGCGAGAGAATTTGCTACGGCCAAACCGAGGTCATTGTGACAATGGACACTTATTACAACCTTATCAATATTTTCTACATTCGCCTTGAGATAGGAGATGAGGTGCTTAAATTCCTCAGGGACTGCATAACCTACAGTATCGGGTATGTTTATTGTTGCCGCACCGGACCTAATTGCCACCGAGTAAACTTCCTTTAAAAATTCCCAGTCACTCCTCGTTGCATCTTCGGCTGAGAATTCAATGTCATCAATGTATTTTCTGGCAAATTCAATCGCCCTGCACACAGTATCAATCACCTGCTGACGCGACATCTGGAGTTTTTTCTTCAGGTGGATATCTGATGTGGCAATAAAAATATGGATGCGTGGTGAGCGTGCCTTTTCCAGAGCCTCGGCGGCACGCAGGATATCAGCTTCATTTGCCCTGGCAAGGGCAGCGATCTTTGTAGTTTTTAATTCCTTGGAAATTTGTTTTACTGCATTGAAATCACCTTCGGACGCAATAGGAAATCCGGCTTCAATTATATCCACCTTCAATCTTTCAAGTTGTCTTGCAACCCTTAATTTTTCTTCAACATTCATACTGAAACCCGGTGCCTGTTCACCATCTCGTAATGTTGTATCAAATATTAATATTCGTTCATTCACTGTACCTCCTTTCCTATTCGGCTAATTATCGGGGATGATTGTCTAAAAAAAAGACCCACCTTTTATGGTGGGTCTTTCTTATGCCTCTGAACAGGCTCAGAGCCAAGAAAGACCCCCAAGTAAGATAAGTATGATAACTGTAACTAATGATACCGCGGTCTCATTGGTGCCTGGGTAATCAATTTTATTAGATGTTCTCTTTAGTGATTTTCCTGCTTTATTAATCTTGGTGCCTTTTCTTGTTTTATTATTATCACGATGAATATTATCAAAAGTCTGTAAGATGCCATCTATTCCAACTTCCAAAGGCGTGGTAATAGGTATCCCTTCAGGTGTGAACCTGTCTTTCATATCGTTATTTTTTTCCTTTTTTTTATCATTATCCTTATGATTCATTCTTGAACCTCCTTTCTTAAAAAAAAAGCCCACCGGTTCTGGTGGGCCTTATCGCTTCAATAAAACAAATCAGGCTGACATAAGGCCCAGCCTCCTGATGGCTATAAGGATAACTAACAAACTATTTTTGCTGAAATTATTTGAGATATATTTTTTCATAGTAAACATTATAATCAAAATCCTTATTTTGTCAAGGATTATTTGCGATTTTATGCAGATGCTGATTTTACCTGCATTTGCGAGCTTATCTGATTTTTAATTTTTTGTAAAAAATTGTAGTATATTTTCAAAAATCATTAATAGTAGTAAGGGAATGTAGAAATTAGCAAGGCTTAAGTGTAAAATATAAAAACTATTGACTTTTATTATGTGATAGATAATATTATAGGCTTATGAATACGGCGGTGGTTGGCCTCCAGTGGGGTGATGAAGGTAAGGGAAAGGTCGTTGATTATCTGGCAAAGGATTTTGATATAAATATTAGATTCCAGGGTGGACCCAATGCAGGCCATACGGTCTGGCGTGATAAAAACAAATATATATTCCATCAAATCCCGAGTGGAATATTAAATAA
>JBDRWI010000092.1:0-7921 GCA_039802265.1 Caldifarciminota bacterium
GTATTTATACTATCACATCTGTTGTTTCCCATGAACATGATATGAACCCATCTAACAACAGCTATTCCATAAATTTGCAAGTGCTTCCACCTTTAGCCCTCGTAGTAGCTCATGCCAGCATTGATAAACAAGAATATTCAGAAGGTGAGCTGGTAAATTTAAATTTATTTTTAAATGATGATGCTCACACTCCAATTCCAGGAGCTATTGTTGAATATAAATTAATAAAGAACGGAAACGAAATTAAGACTTATTTGGCTGATGACATCGGAGGAGGTTTTTATTCCAGTAAATTAAACGCTCCTTACAATCCTGGTAATTATTCGTTAAAAATCATTGCTTCTATGTTAGGTTATTTAACCGCAACACATGATATTTCCTTTGTTGTCAAAGACACTAACAAGCCATTAATTCCAATAATTTATTTCCCATTAAATAATAAAAATTTAAATACTTCACTAATAATTTTTGATTGGTCTGAATCTGTTGATTTTGGAAGTGGAATTGCGGGTTATGAAATACAAGTAGCCAAAGATATTTCTTTTTCAATAAAAGAAATTAACGAAAGAATTAATCTTTCAAATTATCTAGTGACACTTGATCCCGGGACTTATTATTGGAGAGTAAGATCAATTGATAAGGCAGGTAATCAAAGTGATTGGAGTATCATTTCGAAATTTACAATTGACATTGAAGCTCCTTTAATACAGATTACAAGTCCAACACCAAATCCAACGTATTCCACCGATCAGCCTACGATTAATATTAAGGGCTCAGCCTCAGACAACATTGGAGTTACTCAAGTGACATGGGCCAACAATAGAGGTGGTGGTGGAATAGCATCTGGAACGGACTCCTGGGAGATAAATGGAATACCTTTATTTGAGGGAGAGAATATAATTACAGTTACAGCCAGAGATGCCGCAGGAAACATTAATACCGATACATTGACAGTTAATTATGTATCATCATCCCAACCATTTCCATTTTCTGACGATTTTAGTACTGATAAAGGTTGGACAGGTTATGAAATGGGTGGGTGGGAAAGGAAGCCTGCTTCTGCGGGAGGGGGAGAAAATGGGAATCCTGATCCGGCAATGGATCATTCCCCAACCAACGATAATTACATTCTTGGTTTTGCCATCGGAGGGGATTATCCAAATGGCCTTGGTGAAGAAAAATCGATTATATCACCCCCTATAGACTGTACAGGACAGAATCGGGTATTTTTAAAATTCTGGAGATATCTTAATGTAGAAAATAATAGTTCTGATCACGCAAGGGTTTATATAAGCAGTGATGGTACAAACTGGACTCAGCTCTGGGAGAATCCAGTATATGATTTAAAAGATAATCAATGGATTCAGGTCGTATACGATATATCGGCAATTGCTGCTAACCAACCAACTGTATATATAAAATTCACTATGGGTCCCACAAATTCTTCGGGCCGTTTTTCTGGGTGGAATATCGATGACCTTGAGGTTACATCCGAATTCAGTGGCCCAATGGCAATTTATCTTCCTTATGCAAATATACCTAATCCCAACATCGATGAAATCCTGATCCAGAAAGGCTTTGGAATTAATCATTCCGATTCGGCTCCATCTAACTTAACCGATTATTCTTTACTTATTCTCCAAAGTTATGAGGCCTCAAATCAATCCGCTGCCGACCGAATAAGGGATTTTGTCCAGAGTGGAGGTGGTGCAATCATAATGAGCGGAACTCCGTCACGGCTTGCCAGTCCAACACCTGGTGTAGGAACCATCGATTTATCCTATATTAAAGACTGGTTTGGGGCTTCATGGTATGGAAATGATTGTGGTTATGCAACTATCGTGAAAGATCATCCATTTGGAACAGATTTAGTAATCAATGACAAAGTGAATTATTGCCCAACCGATGAATGCTGGGCGGCTGCTGTCTATGGACTTACTTCAAATGCAACTGCTATTTCACAATGGTCTAACAAAGTGAGGATTGATTCCTTCATCCACACTTTTGGTCAAGGAAGAGTTTTCTACTATGCCGGAAGCCCTGGATACTCTGAAGATCCAGACCCCACTTTGATTGATAATGGTCTAACCCTTTTTGAGGCTGGATTGGCATGGACTGCAAAAAAATTAGTTAAAAATAAAATTATTGATTTTGATGGCGATAATAAGACTGATATTGCGATTTACCGAAAGAATTTTGGGGCCTGGTATATTAAACCCTCTGGAGGAGAGAATCCTTACGGGGTGGGATGGGGAGGCCTCGACTCAGACAAACCCGTCCCCGGTGACTACGACGGAGACGGAAAAACCGATATCGCAATTTACCGAAGTATCAACGGAGGCTGGTACATCATCCCCTCCTCCAACCCAACAGCACCCTATGGATTGGGTTGGGGTGGTGATGACTCTGACAAACCGGTCCCAGGAGACTACGATGGAGATAGAAAAACGGATATTGCTGTGTATCGAACCAATACAGGAGCATGGTATATTATTCCTTCCTCTAACCCAGGGGCACCCTACGGTATAGGTTGGGGGGGCGATAACTCAGACAAACCAGTCCCAGGTGACTACGACGGAGATGGAAAAACCGATATCGCAATTTACCGAAGTATCAACGGAGGCTGGTACATCATTCCCTCCTCCAACTCAACAGCACCCTATGGAGTGGGTTGGGGTGGACATTCCACTGATAAACCTGTTCCTGGAGATTATGACGGAGATGAGAAGACAGACATTGCAGTTTATCGAGCTCAGTTTGGAACCTGGTTTGTGATTCCCTCCTCCGGTAATAATCCTTATGGATTGGGTTGGGGTGGTGATGACTCTGACAAACCGGTCCCAGGAGACTACGATGGAGATAGAAAAACGGATATTGCCATTTACAGGGGAAGTATTGGAGCTTGGTATATCTATCCATCTGGAGGGGGAATCCCCTATGGAGTCGGATGGGGTGGAAATTTAAGTGATATCCCCGTGACAGTGAACCTTGCAGGATTAGAATAAAATTTAAAAATTCGAGTTTTGGATGGCGGGCTTTTTTGTTTAAAAATCGACAAAAAATTTTATAGGAGAGAAAGGAGGGCAAAGAATGAAAAGGGTTCTTTTTATAGTGATTCTTTTATTTGGAATTCTGGAATTTACCACAAACGCTTATGCGGTTCTTTATGATGATTTTTCTGGAACCTTTATCGACAAAACTAAATGGAAATGGGGAGAATGGGTAAGAGAGATTGATAATGGTAAGCTTATTCTTAAGCATGGGAGTCATAACCCAGACACCGCTTCAAGTTTCCCATACTCAACTATAAATAATTTACAATTTTATAATCCCGATTCTGTCAATTCAATTCAGGCGGAAGTAACGATCCTTTCCAACCAAATCACCGGAATCAGTTATACAAGAGCAAGGTTAGAAGGAAGGTGGTATAATGATGGGTCGGCAGGTGGTGGGATGACTGGAGATATATGGGCGGAAGTTTCCATCCGTGGAGCGCCAGGACGTCTTTTTGCCAGGTGGTCTATAGCAAAATCTTTAAATGCAGAGGGTACCAGCTGGATGGATTTAGGTGGAGGAGATTTTTCTACTCCTGTTACAATTGGAGGAACTTATACATTGTATATTAAATATGATAGTTTATCCCACCAGTTTATCTTCAGGATCGAGAGTGAGGAAAAAACCTTTGGGCCAGCTGGTCTTCCTCCAAGGGTTGGAAATGCCAATAGTCCCTATAAGGCACTGTCCACGAGGGTCCAAATTGATAACCCGAGCTCATCGGCTTATATTTCAGCCACCTTTGACAATGTTTATAAAAACGAATCGCCTTATGATGATTTCAACTCTCCAAGCATTGACTCAAATAAATGGAATAACTACGAATTTGCAAGGGAGATTTCTGGGGGAAAATTAAGATCGAAAGTGAGAAGCAGTATAGCATATACCTCTTCTGTAAGCAGTTCAATGGAATTTGTTCATTCTATGCTAATTAGAAAAATACAAGCCAGGATTACTCTTTTAGATTATCAGAATCCTCAGGAACTTTATCAAAGAGTGCATGTGAGCGGAGCTTTTTATAATGACGGCACAGGATCTCCTGAGACAGGGCGAATCGGAGATATAGGGGCACAGGTTCGAATAGGGGGGACTGGATCATCTCCGATCGCCGAATGGAGAGTGTGGCGATGGGTTGATTCTGCAGGAAATGTAACAGAAACTTTAGCTGGAGGAAGGTTTAACATTCCTGTCACAATGAACACGCCTTATCTTATATCTGTGGAATGGGATGGGAACCGAATAGTGATGAGGTTTGAAAATGAAGTCGCCTATTACACTCCAACCACAAATATTACTCCCCCTTATGTTCCATGGAAGGAAATATCAATAAGAATTTATCCAGAATCAAATAAAAAAGAAGCCACCTTGGAAGCCCTGTACGATGATGTGGAAGTGGAATATATTAAAAATTATGATGATTTTTCGAAACTCTCAATTGATAAATCCAAATGGAATCGAGGAGAATGGGTTAGAGAAATTGATACGGTAAGCCAGAAACTCAAAATGAAACAGGCAAGTCCTAATCCAGTAGTGGCAACCTCCTTCCCTTACACAGAAACAAACTGGTTGAATTTCATCGATCCCGAGTCATTGAATTCCATTCAGGCTGATGTGGCGATTGTCAGTTCCAATATAATCAATCAAGGGTTTACTCGAGCGAGGATATCCGGAAGGTGGTATAATGATGGTACGCCAGGTGAAGGAATGACGGGAGACATCTTCGCATCCGTTGAACTTAGGGCTGGACCTACCGGCCTTTCAGCTCATTGCGGGGTTACTAAAATGACAAATGCGGACGGGAGCACCTATCAGGACATCGCCTGGAGGACCTTTAATACCGTACCTGACATTGGAGTATCTCACCCATTATTTATTAGCTTTAATGGAACAGATACATTCACGTTTAAAATCGGAAGCGAAACAATCATTCTTGGCCTGGCCGAAGGCATTCCAATCAAGGTGGCGCCTACTAAAATGCCATGGAAAGGCATCGGAACAAGGACCCATATCAATGGAGGGGCTTCCTCAGCCTATATTTCAGCGACCTTTGATAATGTATATAAGAACGGAGTTCTATACGATGATTTTGCTTCACCAGTGATTGATCCGGCAAAATGGACAAACTACGAATTTGTAAGGGAAGTTTCAGGAGGAAAACTACGGTCTAAAGTAAGGAGCAGCACGGCATCCACTTCAAATATTAGCAATCGTCTCGAATTCCTCAACCCCTCTTCCATTAATTCTATCAAGGCCAAAGTTACGCCAGTGAGTCGTGAGAATAGCTCAGGCATTGAAAGTGTTTCCTCCTACATTGGCGGGATTTTTTACAATGATGGAACCCCCGGAGGAGGGTATATAGGCGATGTTTTGGCATCTGTCGGAATTGGAAGGTCAGGCGTCACACCAATTGCAGGCTGGACATTATTTAAATTTACCGATACAACCGGCACAGAAATAATGGAATTTGCAAATGGAACCTTTACAGTCCCTGTTACTCCTGGAAATGAATATGACCTTTTCATAAAATGGGATGGGGGAAAATTTATTTTTAAGGTTAATAATGAAGTAGCTGAATACACGCCAACCACAACCATCAATCCACCTAATAATCCACGAAGGGAACTTGCGACGATCATTAGAAATCCGGAAGGAAAGGAGGGGAGCATTGAAGTCCTTTTTGATGATGTAGAGGTTAATCTTACGCTCAGAAAGATCGTTGACTTTGAAGGAGACGGTAGAACTGATATTGCGGTTTGGAGGCCCGAGAGTGGCTACTGGTATATCCTCCGTTCTTCTGACCAACAAATCTCCTGGACCCAGTGGGGCTCCGGCTCCCTAAATGATAGACCCATCTCTCAGTAGTTTTAAGAGAGGACTACTCCTCGGATGATTTGGAGTAGTCCTCTCTCTTCATATTTATCAGATCAAAATTGAGCAATTAACCTTTTATATTAAGTGAGAAGGGAAATTACAAAGACCCCTAAAAAAGTGTTCTCTTTTTTAGGAATTAGGGGCGAAAGAATTAGGACCAAGGCCTGATCTTTCCAAAAGATTTGAGAGATGGCCTTTTTTGCTCATTTCATCCCCCTTCCTTATTTTAGAGCTCAATGTGATCCCAAATATTATCTCAAGTAAGAATTGTCATCTCTCTAATATAATATAGAGCCAATTTATTATAATAGGAGGATAAAGTCATGGAGAGGAGAAGGAGGCTATGAAAAAAGGCGGTTATAGATATTTAAAAAAGAGTTGTCAGTAGAGTTGATGCTGCGAGAGTGTTTATAAGTTTGCGCTCAGAACGATATACCACTATCTTAGACGGTATTTATAGGGAGGGGATAAGGTTCTTCGGGACAAACGGAGAAGAACTTATCCAAAGATTCCTGAGGAAGAAGAGAGGCAAGATTGTATTCTGTAAGGAGAAAAAAGCCTTACCGATCAGCGTGATTTATTATGGATCATTTGAAGTTGTCAGTTAGTGAAGAAGCAGTGAGGCTGGTATTGGTTAAGCATGGGTTGAACCGGATTAAACTTCCTCCCGTAAAGCCGATTCAGAGATTTGTGGCTGGAGAGCCCAATGAGTTATGGCAGGTTGATATTATGGGAAGGTGAGATTTCCTTTGGTTGGGGATCTCTATTTGATCCTAGCTTTGGGTGATCACAGTCGGTTTATCCTCCCTGGGGCATTCTTCTTTAGGCAGTTTAAACTTAATGTATTTTTAGTGCTTTATAGGGCGTTTGTTAAGTGAGGGATTCCTAAATGGATTCTTTCGGATCGGAGGAGTCAGTTTAAGGCTCATCATCCTGATGGGGAGGCGGATGATCAGTGGTATGCGAAGAAGTTAGGGATCGAGGTGATCTATGCGAATCGGGCCCAGAGGAAGGGGAAGATCGAGAGGTTATTTCGGTTTATTCAGAGAGATTTTGTGATGGAGAATCTTCATTTAACCTCTTTGGAGGCCATTAATGAAGCTTTTCAGAGATGGGTTGAGGACTATAACTTTAATCATTCCAACAAGTCTTTGGATCGGGAGTGTGCGGCTGGGCTGTATACTGCATCTCTTAGGAAGCATAGTTCTGAAGAATTAGAATTCATCCTGGTTCATGAGGAGCCTCGTAAGGTTCTTAAGACCGGGAGCATCACCTATTATGGGCAATCCTATCGGGTTCCAGATGAGTATATTGGGAGGAGGGTATGGACAAAGCTTAAGGGAGAAACCTTATTCATTGAGTCTGGCAAAAAGGTCATAGCCCAATATCAGATTAAACATGATCGCTTAGATGAACCAAGGGACAACTCTTACTTGGAGAGGTAGGACAATTCATAATTGGAATAATATTCATTTTTTACTGTTATTACTATTTCAAGATGTTAATTTTTTACTATTTTGAAATGTTAAGAAATGGATATTGAGTTTTGCCTTTTTTCCCATAAACAAATCCTCTCCATGGATGATTTTTAGGTGGGATCCATGGAGTCTTTTGAAAGCCTGTAATGTTTTGAATATACTCTCTTTGATTTAATATCTTTTCAATCCTCCTTTCTCTTTTGATAGTCTTATTATCCTTGGAAAGCATAGATTCTGCTATAACCTGATTTTTGTAAAGTACGAAGATTCGATTATCTTCTAACAGGTAAACCTCAACCTTGGCCCTCGAAAAGGAGACTCTTAGGCTTGAAGGAGGAATCTGGATCATCTGCCCTCGGAAGGAAATCGTATTGTCTTTGTTCACCGACCTTTGCTCTTTGATACAGAAGATCAGATCTAAGTTTATCTCTTGGGGTAGGGGCAGATAAGCACTTTCAGCCTCATGGGTCCACTTAGAGTTATAGTAAGAAAGAAATCGATCTATCAGGAATCGATTC
>JBDRWI010000093.1:0-7918 GCA_039802265.1 Caldifarciminota bacterium
TCAAATTTAATTTAACAATCAATTCCTCGCAGGGAAACTGGAATTCAGTTCTCTGGCTCATTGCCGAGGCACCTGAATTTGAGTATAGAAGAAGTCAAATTCTTGATGGCGGAAATGGGGTACTGGAACCCGGTGAGACATCGGATTTAACTATCACTATAAAAAATATTGGCAACCTTTCCGGCGCAAATATAAATGGGATTTTACGCTCTAAAAATCCCGGGGTAGTGGTGCTGGACTCTATCGGTGCCTTTGGTAATGTGGCGGTTGGCGATTCAGTTACAAATTCGGGCAATCGTTTTAAGGTAGGCGCCTCATCACAAATTGCCCCAGGGCATGAGATTAAATTTATCACAATACTATCAGGGGACAATAACTTTAGAGATACGGTTGAATTCTCTATAATCATTGGTCTCGTCAATCCAAACACACCTACTGGCCCTGATGGCTACGGCTATTATGCATACGACAATACTGATACCGGGTATCCGGAGACGCCAGCTTATAACTGGATTGAGATTGACCCGGACTTGGGTGGTCCTGGAACAATTCTTAATCTATTGAATGATGAGACAAAGACCATTAATCTACCATTCAGTTTCAAGTATTATGGGAATAATTACAACAAAATTTCCATCTGTTCAAATGGTTATTGTGCCCTGGACTCAACCTGGATTGCGGATATGTATAACTGGCATATTCCTGCAGCTGGTGGTCCACCGCTCCTTATTGCCCCGTTCTGGGATGATTTAGACCCCAATGCCACAGATTCAAGCGGTAATGTCTGTTATTACTATGATGCGACCAATCACCGCTTCATTATAGAATGGTCAAGGATTCAACACCTCCACGATCCCACCAATCCAACCCCGGCAGAGCTCCAGACATTTGAAATAATTCTATTTGACCCTGTTTACTATCCGACCCAGACCGGTGATGGTGAAATCCTGTTTCAATACAAGAAGATAACCAATGATGACCAGTGGCATAACTATGCTACAGTTGGCATTGAAGACCTAAATCACAAAAATGGGCTTGAATATACCTATGCCAATGTTTATCCACCTTCAGCAGCAGTACTTGCTAATAACCGGGCAATAAAATTTACCACTGACCAGCCCGACCCATTTCCCGGGATTGATGAAGGTGAAAGGTTAAAGGTGAAAGGTTCAAGGGGCGACTTGCAGATTTATCCGAATCCATTCACAAATTACTGCGTGATTAAATTCCAAATCCCAAATCCCAACAACCAAACAAATTCCAAATCCCAAAATTCAAACGATGATGTGGGGCAAGGCTTTAGCCTTGCAATCTACGATGTTTCAGGCAGGCTGGTCAAATCATTCAATTCCGTATCAAGCATCAAGAATCAAGTAACCAGTATAGTCTGGTCTGGTGATGATGAAGCAGGTCGCAAATTGCCCGCGGGTATCTATTTTATTGAGTTTGGCGCCGAAATGCATAATGAGATTCAGAAGGTGATTCTATTAAGATAAATTTATTATGTAGTGTCCAGTTTCAACTGGACGAAGAAAGCAAGGAGAATCTATGAGACCCTCACCCTTTCCTCTCCCTTGAAGGGAGAGGATTAAGGTGAGGGTGAAAGGAGGTATAATGCCTACACGACAAATTAGATATATCGCCTTAATTTTTATCCTCGGAGGTGTATCATTCGCCTTTCAAAATTTCCACGGTTGTTGTCTGGCACCGGACAATCTGACCGGCTGGGTTGTTACCCTTGATTCAATTATGGTGCTGAAGACAACCAATGGTGGTGCATATTGGTTTGAACAGAGTAATCATGCCGCAACGAGAAGATTTTTTGATGTTACCTGTCGGGATAATCTCAAAGTGTGGACTTGTGGATTTTCTGGTGAAATTACCCATACCAGTGACGGCGGTCTATCCTGGGTCTTGCAGAATCCATTAACCGCAAAATATGCAACCCGAATTGAATTCATTGATGATACACTGGGTTGGGCTGCCTCCGGTGATGGTCTGGTTGGTAGAACTACTGATGGGGGTGAATTCTGGGAGGCAAATTTTACGCCATATTGTGCTGAGTTATATGGTATTTCATTCATTGATGCCCAGCATGGCTGGGCAGTGGCAGGTTGGCCCGACTCACTCTCTACCGGTCAGGGTTATGTTTTGTGTTCAAATGATGGTGGAGTACACTGGGAGGCATCCCTTTTCCTCTCTGGTTATGAAGATTATTTTGATGTCCATTTCTTCAATCACAACGAAGGAATTGTAGTTGGAGGTAATGAGTTGACCTTGGACCCGATTATTATAAAGACTACCAATGGCGGTATTACCTGGTTTGAAATTTTCATTCCTGATACCAATGTTTACTATTTGCGGGCGGTAGATTTTGTTGATAGTCTGGGCTGGGCAGTGGGTAGATTCGGCACAATAATTCATACTACTGATTATGGTAATACCTGGGTATTCCAGACAAATCCAGCTACAACTACCCTCTTTGATGTCGATTTTTCCGATGCTCTTCACGGCATTGCCTGTGGGTATGGGATTATTCTTTATACAACCGATGGTGGTCAGAACTGGAATATCGGTGAGATTGAGGGAATTGAAGAAACTCAAATATCTGATGTCCATTGCCCAATGCCTAAACTGACGGTCTATCCCAATCCCTTCCTTGAGAAAACAGAAATCAGATACGAGATAGGAGATATGGGTAACCAAACGTCTGTTTATCACATATCCCATATCTCACATCTCCAATCAGTCAGCATAAAAATCTACGATGCCACTGGACGACTGGTGCGCGATTTTACACGGTTAACGGTAAACGGCAAACGTTCAACAGTTGTGTGGGATGGTGATGATGACCTCGGTCATAGACTTCCGGTTGGTGTTTATTTCGTGCGACTTGAAGCCAATGGATTCGGGAGGGAGGAAAAGGTTATACTGTTACGATAGCAAAGGACTCAATTTTATAATATCTATCGCCAATTATTCATAATCCCGATTGCGTATAAAAATTTGAGAAATTCCGGCACAATCTGCTATATGACGTGGTAGACGAATAAACTACGGCATATGAAACTCTGCAAATTTCAGTTGACAAACCGAAAAATTTAAAGATAATTAGAGTATGACCATTGAGGAATACTGGCAGGTGAGCGAAAAGCCATTTTTGAATACTCCCGACACAAGATATCTCTTTGAATCCGAGGATTTCAGTGAGGCAATGGGAAGAATTCTTTATAATCTTAAAGAGATAAAGGGCGGTATCACAATGATTGTGGGTGAAATTGGTTGTGGAAAAACAATCCTCGTTCACTCCTTAAAGGAAAAATTACCCGGAGAAGAGTATTTAACCCTTACTCTTATCAATCCGAGGCTTTCACCCAATCAACTATTGAGCACAATTGCTGCTGGTTTTGGTATCAAAGATATCCCCCGCTATCGTAACAAAATTCTTGCCGAAATCTATGATATTCTGGTTAAGAAAAATAACGATGGAATTACGCCGGTCCTTTTGATAGACGAGGCCCAGACTATAGCAACAAAGGCTCTGGAGGAGATAAGACTGCTATTAAATTTTGAGGATGCAAAAAAGAAATTGATTCAGATTGTTCTATTCGGGCAGCCTGAATTAAAGAAGAAAATCAAAGATATTGAACAGTTGAATCAAAGGATCAATATCAGGTATCACCTTAAGGGATTGAGTCCCGAAGAGACCTCTGAATACATCAAACATCGTTTAAGGATTGCACGGGCAAAAAAAGAGATATTCAGTAATCCTTCAATACCATTGATTCACCAGTATTCAAGAGGTATCCCCCGTCTGATAAATACGATTGCTACAAATGCAATGTATGCAGGGTTCCTTTTGAAAAAAGAGATCATTGACCCCGAAATTATCGAAGAGGTCTATAAGGATATAAGCGAATAATGGCGCTAAAATTCAGGCAGTTCTATAAACCAGATAACCGAATAAAAGAGAAACAGATTAGTTCATCTGTAGAGAAATTAAAACCAAAACCTGTACCAAAAGAAATAGGAGAGAAAGAAGTTGAGATAAGAGAAAGCCAGGAACGGAGTTTTGCTATCTTTGCAGTTGGTCAGGAGTATTATGGCATTGACCTTACCTGGATTGTGGAGGTCTTACACAATTTTGAAATTATTCCTGTTCCCCATCTTCCTCACTTTTTCTGTGGTGTTACAAATATAAGGGGAGAGTCGATACCAGTTGTGGTGATGGCAGAATTATTGAAACAAAAGCAAAAGACCGATGGCACAAGAGTCTGTATTATAGCAAAAACCGGTGAAATCAAAACCGGATTGCTTGTTGATTCAGAGGTGGAGATTGTTGATTTGGAAAAGGGAAAGATGTTTCCATTGCCCGATTGTTATACAAAGGAAGAGGCTGAGTTTTTAGATGGTGTATTTTTATCAAACAACCGATTTGTTGGTATTCTAAGAATTGAGAACGCATTTAAACACCTTTTAAAATGGAGGAACGAAGATGAAAATAGATAGAAAAATAATTGCCATTTTGGGATTCATTGCTCAGGTTGCCTTGTTCTTTTTTATTACCCTGAGGCTCTCTCTTCCCAGTTATCTGTATTATTACTACACTGTTTTTGCTATTCTGGTATTGGTATATCACCTTGTAGTAAGTAAGTATTCTTCTCGGGTTGCTCAGGCATTGATTTATCTGTTCTCAACGATTGCTGGGGGTATTATAAGTGGACTCCTTGCTACCCAGGGCGGAGAGGCATTCCAGTGGCTAATTCTATATAGTATCATAAGTGGGTTTGGCGTTATGATGTTTTCGTATTATCTTATGATTTTTTCTCACGCTGAGGACCTGCCAGGATTCAGTAGCCCGGTGGAATTCGGAACTGGCATATTTGCGGTCGCTATCTATCTTCTTCTGTTATTCATACCCCTGCCAATCTCAAAGGCGATTATTGTTATCCTTTTAGTTTTTATTTCTGCCTTCTTCTTGGGTTTCATTTTTACCTTTTCATTAAGAAAATCCTTGGGTAATTTAATAATGATGACCGAAGGTGCACTGGAGAAGAGACCCCTTTCGCATCCTACGATTTTCCAGTTATTTCATAACAAACTTATGGAATTTATATCCCGCACATATAATTCGTTTACTGATGTTGAGAGTGTGAGTAAGGATATAAAGGCGTCGGCTGAGGACCTGTCATCGGCATCGGAAGAGATGAATGCTTCACTACAGGAGGTGTCGTCAACCGTTCAACACATTGCCAAAGGGGCACAGGAGCAGTCAGATGCAATTACAGCAATTGCCCGGGCAATAGAAGAGTTGAACAATCTGACGGTTTCTATTTCATCTCAGGTCAAAATGGCTAATGTATCCTCACGGCGAACAACCGATTCGGCAAAAAAGGGAATGGAACTTTCCGTCCATCTGGCAAAGATATTGAAAGAAATCTTTGAACAGACAAGGTCAATTGAAGAAAAGATGGCACGGCTGCGCGAACAGGCAACTGAGATCAAAAAGGTCGTGGATATAATTCAAAAAATTACTGAACAGACCGACCTGTTGGCACTTAATGCCGCAATTGAGGCAGCAAGGGTGGGTGAACAGGGAAAGGGATTTGCTGTTGTTGCGGATGAAATAAGAAATCTGGCAAACGAAACCCAGCGCTCTTCAACAACTGTGGAGGAACTCATTTCCGAGATTAATAAAACAACTGCTGAATTAAACAATCTATTGAATATTGAGCGAGAGAAGATAGACGAAGCCAATGTTTCAGCCACCCAATCGGAAGAGGAATTCACCGGCATCGTAAAGGCGGTGGACCTCGTAACCGATATGATTGGAAGAATCAACGAGGCCGCAGGGAATCAACTTGAGAATACAAAAGAACTGGTAAAAAGGGTAGAACAGGTTGCACAGGTTGCAACTGATACGGCTGCAGCAACAGAGGAAGTTTCCGCTGCAGTCCAGGAACAAACTGCCTCCATGGAGGAATTTACCTCTACCGCCCAACTTCTTTCACAAATTGTCGCTCGTTTAGAAGAACTCATCAAAACGATTAAAAAATGAACTATTTTCTTGAATACTTAATTGGCGGGATAAAATTTGTGACACAGATAGAAGAGATAAAAGAGATAACCAGGCCGAAGGATATCATAAAATCAGCGGATATGCCCCGAAATATTATCGGATTCTTTGATCTCAGGGGTGAAAAATTACCACTTTTTGACCTGCCCGGTTTTTTGGGATTAGAATCAAAGGATAAATTTGAGGTGATTGTGAGTGAAATCTCTCAGGTTAATATTGGTTTTAAGGTAAATAAGGTCAATGGCATTGTTATCAGCGAATCTATAATTCCCTTTCCGGAGATTGTTAGGGCAAAGGACTATTTAAAGGGGGTAATAAAAAGGGATAACGAACTTCTGCAGATTATTTCTCTGAACAAGTTGATCTCCAAGGCACGTCTCAATTCGCTTAAGAATTTGTTGACCCAGCATTGAAACTCGGTTTTGTTCAATTTTCTCCGACCTTTGGTGAAAAATTAAAGAATTTTGAGCGCGTCAGATATCTACTCAAAGATGCCACGGCTGATTTGTTTGTTCTGCCTGAGTTATTCAACACCGGGTATCTATTTCTGAATAAAAAAGAACTCATTGAACTCGCTGAAATAAAGGACGGAGGTCCGACATATGAGTTTATATTAAATTTATGTAGAGAAAAGAATTGTGCAATTGCCTACGGTTTTGCGGAAAAAGACGGAGACTGTATTTATAACGCAGCGATATTGATGGCGCCGAACGGTATCATCGGCCATTACCGCAAGACTCACTTATTCTTTGAGGAATGGTTTATATTTACTCCTGGTAATCTAACCTACAGGGTCTTTGAATATCAAGGTGTGAAGATTGGAATGCTTATTTGTTTTGACTATATCTATCCAGAAGCAATGCGCACCCTGGCATTAAAAGGTGCCCAGGTTGTGGTCCTGCCGGCAAATTTGGTATTGCACTTTTGTCCCGATGCGATGGTTACGAGGTCAATAGAGAATAGAATATTTACTGTCCTTGCGGACCGAACCGGGGTTGATGACCGCAGCGTGAAGAGCTTAAAATTTATCGGTAAAAGTCAGATTGTTGCACCAGACGGCGAAATTATGGTCAGGGTCGGTGACGAAGAATGCGTGAAGGTGGTAGAAATTGATTCCAACTTAGCCCTGGACAAAAGAGTCACACCCCACAACGAGCTCTTCAAACAAAGGCGCACAGATTTATATTTTCGCTGACCAAAATCAGTTATTTTGAAAATAGTAATCTTGACTTTGAAATTTTTTTTGTTATAATTGGTTATGCCAACAATGAAGGCGGTCGTTAAGACAAAGTCTGAACCAGGTGCAGAATTATTAGATGTTCCGGTTCCTACACCAGGACCCAACGAGGTCCTGGTAAAAGTTTTAGCCACTTCAATCTGCGGAACCGACCTTCACATATTCCAATGGAATGATTGGGCACAAAAGCGGTTAAAAAATCTACCCCAGATTATGGGGCATGAATTATGCGGACAGGTTGTTGAGGTTGGCGCCAATGTCCAGCACATAAAGAAAGATGATGTTGTCTCTGCGGAAACCCATATCGCCTGTGGATACTGTTATCTGTGCAGAAATGGGCTTGCCCATATCTGTGAGAATGTAAAGATATTTGGTGTTGACATAAATGGGGTATTTGCTGAATATGCTGTTGTCCCAGCAAACAATGCCTGGGTCATTGAGGATAAAATTCCAAAAGATTATGTCTCAGTGATGGAGCCGCTTGGAAACGCAATCCATACCGTTCTTGCTGGTGAGATTGCAGGTAATACTGTTTTAATCACCGGTTGTGGTCCTATCGGGTTGATGTCTATCGCAGTTTGTAAAAGCTGTGGTGCCACGAAAAT
>JBDRWI010000094.1:0-7863 GCA_039802265.1 Caldifarciminota bacterium
TTGCCCGATATGTTTTATGCCCGTATTTCAGTTTTAGATACAGTTCAAGGGAACACTTCAGTAAAGAAAGCGATAGACTGGGAGCACGCCAATTTTGGTTCAGCAGGCACTTCCTGGTTGAAAAAAGCATGTTTGATTGCCGGATATGATGCAGGTTATCAACCTGTGGGAATTGCTACGAATGCCTGGTGTCGTGCTTTGCTCCTGAATCATGGGTATCAGGTTGATACGTTGATAATAAGTTCATCAGAGAGCGATCAAAGAATTAAAAATCAAATAAATGCAGGAAGGGTCTGGTGTGTCTACACCGCACATGGGTCCCAGACATCCTGGGCAATTAACAATACAGACCAATTTACAGTGACAGAGTTAGGGCAACTTACGAATAACAATATGTATCCAATGCCTGCGGGCCATTGCTGTTTGAGCGGGGATTATCAATATTCATCTGATTGTTTTGGCGAGACATGGGATAGGTTGAGCGGTAAGGGTGGAATTTGTTATTTTGGTAGTGTTCCATCAACTTATTGGGATGAGGATGACTGGCTACAGAGGAGATATTTTGATGCGATATATACCGACAGCGTCACTGGTAGACTTTACGAGACTGGCAGATTTACACAGTGGGGGCTTTACTGGATTGAAAATAATACGAGTACTTCCCGAAAACGTTATTATTTTGAGGCATACCATCTTTTCAACGATCCTTCGCTTGATTTCTGGACTGATATTCCGCAGAATATGGCTGTTAGCCATAATGCAATTGTGTATCCTGGTTCGCAACAATTCACGGTAACAGTTACTGGAGGCGGAAATCCTCTGCGGGATGCATTGGTCTGCTGCTGGATAAAGAACCAGAATCCTGAAGTCCATGTTTCGGCTTATACAAATGCATCCGGAGTCGCGGTCTTAAACATTAATCCAACTACTCCTGGTGATACGATGTATGTGACCGTGACGAAACATAACTATCTTCCCTATGAAGGTTATGCAATGGTTACAAATCCTTCGGGTCCTTATGTAGTGTTGGGCAGAACAATTATCAATGATTCGGGTGGTAATGGTCAGGTTAATCCAGGTGAGACGGTGAATTATGGTGTTTATGGTAAGAATGTGGGTGTAGCGACAGCTCAGGGTGTTCGTGGAAAATTAACCGAATCCGATCCTTATGTTTCTATTTCTATTGACTCATCCTGGTATGGAAATATTCCCGCGAATGATTCTGTCCTTGGGAATCCGTATTACAGATTCAATGTTGTAAATAATTGTCCCAATAACTACAATGTCACCTTTACCCTTACTTTCCGTGATGCAAGTAATAACACTTGGACCGCCAACCCGATAATAGTGGTATATGCGCCGGTGTTGGTTTATCAGTCGGTGGCGGTTACTGGTGGTAATGGTAATGGGATATTGGATCCTGGTGAGACGGCGAATTTAGTGGTGACGATCAAGAATGAGGGTGGTGCGGTGGCGTCCAATGTTGTGGGTGTGTTGATGGAGAATTCGCCGTGGATAACGGTCAATGATGGTAATGGTAGTTGGGGTAATTTGAATCCTGGTGCGACTGGTAGTAATAGTTCGGATGTGTTTACGGTGACGGCGGCGGGTAATACGCCGATTGGGACGGTGGTGCCGATGCAGATTCAGTTGACGAGTGGTGTTTATTGTGATACGATTGATTTTGAGATAACGGTGGGTCGGATGATGCCGTCGGATACTGGTTATTATTATGTTTATTGGTCGGGTGGTCCGTATCAGCAGGCGCCGGTTTAT
Source organism: Caldifarciminota bacterium (assembly GCA_039802265.1). Lineage (GTDB taxonomy): Bacteria > Hydrothermota > Tepidihabitantia > SM23-42 > JAOAFX01 > JBDRWI01. The sequence goes on from JBDRWI010000094.1 coordinate 1,777, forward strand.
AGTTGGTTTGCGATAGATACGACGCAGACGCAGAATCCTGGGACGTCGTTGAATTTAGGTGATGATCAGGTGGTGCGTGTGGCATTGCCGTTTACTTTCAAGTATTATGGTGTGAATTATAATCGGATTTCGATATCATCCAATGGTTTTGTGACTTTGGATTCAGCCACATCCAGTTATGTGTCTAATTATGGTTTGCCGAGTACGAGTGCGCCGCCGACTTGTGTTGCGGGGTTATGGGATGATTTGAATCCTGGGGTTAGTGGTGCGCCTGGGGATGTTTACTATTACAATGATGCAACCAATCATCGGTTTGTGGTGGAGTGGTTTAGGGTGCCGCATTATGGTGCGAATACGACTTTGGAGACGTTTGAGATAATATTGTATAATCCTGCTTATTATCCGACGCCGACGGGTGATGGTGAGATAGTTATTCAATATATGAATTCGATGCAAGAGGCTGATAATACTATAGGTATTCAGAATTCGGCGCGGAATGTTGGGATTCAGTATTATTTTGATGGGAATTATCATCCGTTGGGAGTGCCGATAACGAATCAGTTTGCGTTGAAGTTTACGACCAAGCCGCCGACGGTGGGTATTGAGGAAGAGGGTGGATTGAGTTTAGAGTCGGGTAAGTCGGGTATGGTGTTAATGCCGAATCCATTCCAGAATCACTGTGTGATTAAATTCCAAATCCCAAGTATCAAATCCCAAAATTCAAACGAAAATCTTGCTGTTTTGCGTATCTATGATGCTGCCGGTAGACTGGTAAAGGATTTTTCTCGGTTAATGGTAGACGGTGAACGATCAACGGTTATCTGGGATGGTTGTGATGATTTAGGTCGGGAGTTGCCTGGTGGTGTGTATTTTGTGCGGTTAGAGGCTGGTGATTTCAAGCAGGTAGAGAAGGCGGTTTTGTTGAGGTAAAGGAGATTGGGTGAGGAAGTGGGTTAGGAAGTGTGAAATAAGGAGATAGTCCTTTAATCCCAAACTCTCCAATTCCAACTTCCATACCCACTTCCTCACCCAAAAACTAATCTCTAATTTGTGAAAAAGGGGTGCATGAAGAATAAAATTGTGATATTTCTTTTTTTCAATTTTTTGCTCTTAAATTTGTGTTGGAGCCGAACAATAGAAAGACTTGTCTTAATAAAATTAATGCATCACGATGATGTATACAGGCTTAATGAATTTGATTTAACAATCATTGATGCTGGAAAAGATTATGCAAAGGCATTGGTTGATGATAAAAAAATTACCGAATTAAAAAACGCAGGCTATAAAGTTGATATTTTGATTGAAGATTATAAGAAATACAAAGATGAAATTTTTGAACGTGGTTTTTATCATACATATAATCAAGTTTATCTTGTTCTTGATTCATTCGTTACTCTTTACCCCAATATTTGTCATCTTGATACAATTGGCTTGAGTAGTCAAGGTAGGGCAATCTGGGCGATGCGCGTGACAGATAATCCAACAATAGAAGAAAACGAGCCGGAAATCAGGCTCGCGGGGAATATCCACGGTGATGAACACATCGGAACCGAAATTACACTTTATTTTTTGCGATATCTTTTAACAAATTATGCTACAAATCCCCAGGTTCAGAATCTTGTAAATAACAGGGAAATATGGATTTTGCCAGTTCTAAATCCGGATGGGAAAGTTGCAAATACGAGATATAATGCAAATGGCGTTGATTTAAATCGTGATTATGGTTATTTCTGGGGCGGAGATGGTGGGAGTCCAGGTCCTTTATCGCAGACTGAAAATCAACATTTTATGTATCACTTGCTCCAGAATAATATTTCCCTTGAATACAATTATCATTCAGCAGCGCAATATGTAAACTACCTTTGGGATTATCACCCTTCTGACCCATCGGATAGCATGCATATTATCAATCTTTCAGGGATATATGGTGATTCTGCAAATTTAACACCGATTAATGGTTATGATTGGTATCAGGTCCGAGGCTCTTTACAGGATTATACATACGGTACTTCAGGCGCTCTTGCCTGGACCATAGAAACATTGGAACCATCTCAATCCTCGCAAATTGATCAGATCTGTTATGATAATCGTGATGCCTTAATGGATTTGTGTAATCGCGCAGGGTGGGGAATAGAAGGAGTGGTAAAGGATTCAAATACAAATTTACCATTATATGCGCGGGTGGAAATCCCTGATAGTAATAGAGCATGTATCTATACCGACCCAACAATCGGTGATTTCCACAAGATGGTACAAGGTCAAAGAACATACACCGTAAGAATATCAGCAAATGGTTATTATCCCAAGACAATACAAAATGTCGTTGTGCCGCCCACGGGCAGTGTTAATCTTGGTGAAATTAGACTTGCGCCAAACCCCAACTGGCTTTATGCCTTCCGGGTTGTCCTCTGTCGTTATGCACAACATGCCCAACAACTAAATAAAACTCAACCGCGATACGCACTCGGATCTGAGGACAACATTTTCTTTTCTTTGGGACAGAGTGGATATATTGTTCTTGATATGGGGCAAAGTACACCTATCGCCAATATTTCAGGAAATGACTTTACCGTTTTTGAAGGGGATGATGGCGTTGTGGAAGGGTATACAGTATATGCAAGTAATCACTGGAACGGTCCTTGGTATAATTGTGGAACTGGCAATGGGACACAAAGTTTTGATCTGGCAGCTGCGGGTTTATCTGTAGCCAGGTATATTAGGATAGTAGATGATGGAAGTGCAACTTCGGGACCGTACGCGGGTTTTGACCTTGACGCAATAAAATCCTTCAGCACAGTGGGAATTGGAGAAGTTCAAAATCCAGGGTGTGAATGCTTTAATCCGAAGTGTGACATTTATCCAAATCCGTTCCGGAATCACCTTGTGATTAAATTCCAAATCCCAAAAACCAAATCCCAAAATTCAAACGAAAATCTTGCTGTTTTGCGTATCTATGATGCTGCCGGTAGACTGGTAAAGGATTTTTCTCGGTTAACGGTAGACGGTGAACGATCAACGGTTATCTGGGATGGTTGTGATGATTTAGGTCGGGAGTTGCCTGGTGGTGTGTATTTTGTGCGGTTGGAAGCGGGTGATTTCAAGCAGGTTGAGAAGGCGGTTTTGTTGAGGTAAAGGAGATTGGGTGAGGAAGTGGGTTAGGAAGTTGGAACTGAGGAGTTTGGGATTAAAGGGTTATCTTCTTACTTCGCACTTCCATACCCACTTCTTCACCCAATAACGAATTTCTAAAAGAAAGGGGGTGAGATCATAATAACAAAAATGATATCAGGTTATCTAAAATAAATATTATGGGTTTACCTTATAATATGTTTTAGTTGGTGGATTTCTGGTATAATACGAGAAAGGAGGACAAAATGCAGAAATTAGCTCTATTGTGTTTGGGCATATGTATTCCTGTTCTGTTTTTTGGTGGAATAATTCAGCATACATTTCATTTTTCGGCAGACGATCTCAGTCTTGTCGAATACAATGGATATGATGTAGTAAGAATAAAAGAGGGTGTTTCAAACACCGAGGTAGGTAAGCCTTCAATTCCTTTCATCGTAGCGAACTTTATTATCCCCCCGACTGCTGAGGTAAAAGGTGTTGAAGTTTTGTCCACGAAGGTTCAGGAGATACCGGGAAGATATAACATCTGCCCGGTGCAGAAACCAAGGCCTATCTCTGGTAAAGAGGATGTCCCGTTTGTTGAACCAAATACTGAGATCTATAATTCATCCATTCCTTACCCCGAAAAGGATATTGTATTTTTCCCTTCGGGTTCAATGAGTGGATACCGAATTGCAGGAATATTTTTGAATCCAATAAAATATATTCCGGCTGAGAAAAAACTTATTCTAACAACTGAAATTACGATAGTTATCCATTATGAAGAAAACAGGTATGAGCCGATTTCACTTACCGAAAAACAGAAATCTGTTTTTTCGCAGGGTGTACGGGCAATTGTAGTTAATCCAGAGGATATAGATAGATTTGCACCACCCACTAAACCAGACCCCCAGCGCGCCTGTAATTATGCAATAATAACAAATTCCACCCTTCAGGCCGCCTGGCAAAGACTTGCAAACTGGAAGATTGCTGCCGGTTATCAGGCACAGGTCTTTACAACGGACTGGATATACGCAAATTATACGGGGTATGATAATCAAGAGAAGATAAGAAATTTTTTGAAAGACTATTTTACAAACCAGGGGCTCATTTTTGCCGTATTGGGTGGTGATAACAATATTGTTCCGGAGCGAGATGCCTATTGCGACTACTACTCGCCCTATAATCTTGCGTCTGATTATTATTATTCAGACCTTGATGGGACCTGGGATGCTAATAATAATCATCAGTATGGTGAAGCAACGGGCGATGGTGTTGATGGTTATTTTGATATATATGTAGGAAGGCCACCGGTTGATGATGCGACCGAAATAAATAACTTTCTCAACAAGGATTCAACATACATTTATAATCCACCTTCAAGTTATATCCAGAAGATTTTATTACCGTCAGTAATGTTGTTTTCACAATATAACTACCATGGGCGGGTAGTTAATGATGCAATTGGGAATAAATTCCCGAGTTGGACTGTGACAAAGCTTGAAGACCAGATCGCACCAGCGACCAGGAATGCATTTAATCAGAATTATAATTTAATGCATATCGCAGCCCACGGTGACCAGAATGGAACTTATACACAATCGGGTTCACCAGTTTTCACAACATCAGACATTTCATACCTTACTAACACGATGCCCACAATTATGAATTCTATTGCCTGCTATTCAGGTGATTTTGATGAATACAATGATTGTTTTGCTGAGGCTCTGGTAACAGATGATCAGGGTTGTGTTGCTACAATAATGAATTCCAGATATGGCTGGGGTTCACCGCCAAGTATGGGACCCTCAGAACAAATGGATACCTGTTTTTATTCAGTTCTTCTCAAGGATACATTCTATATCGGTGTTCTACACGGTGCGTCAAAAAATCATTATCGGAATCTTATCTGGAATAATGCAGCCGCAGAGCCATGGCATTATTGTGGCCTTGAATTAAATCTCTTTGGCGACCCGGAAATGCGGGTACGAATTTCACCAGCCAATCAACCTTATATTTATATTGCGAACAGGACTTTGAATGACCAGAATAATAATGGTATATGGGACCCGGGTGAATATGCAGAACTTGTTACAACCCTTTCCAATAGCGGAAGTGTGAATGCGACAAATGTCAATGCTGTTTTAAGGGCAACGACGAATAGTCAGTATGTAACAATAAGCGATTCTACTTCATTTTTCGGAAATATTTCTGCTGGCGGTTCTGCAAACAACAATAGTGATCCATATAAGATGACGGCAGCATCAAACACACCAAATGGTACCGAGATCGGGTTTACACTCCATATCACCGCGGATGGTGGATATTCCTGGGATCATAATTTTACTCTGGTTGTTGGTTCGCCAGGATATGATTATGTTACGCATGATTGTGGTAATTGTCAGTTTACGGTGACGCGTTATGGTGCGTTAGGGTTTATGAGTTCGGGACAGACGGGTGGAGTTGGTTTCAAGTATCCTGGGACTGGTTCCAATCATTTGTTCTATGGTGGTTTTGCGGTGGGTAATAGTTCGAGTTATGTTGTTGACAGGTATTATGAGAGTGCTTCGGGTGATGATCAGGATTGGAATACGACGGCGTCGCCGGATGGTAAGTGTCGGATGCTTGAGCCTGGTCCGTGGGGTTTTGATGAGTATGCGACGGCGCGTTATGATGATTCGGGACATCCGTCGGCGAAGGGTTTATTGTGTGAGCAGTATTCGTGGGCTTGGGATGATGCGACGGCGAATGATTTTGTGACGATGAAGTTTGTTTTGCGGAATCAGGGTAGTACGACGATAAGTAATTTGTATGCGGCGGTGTTTATGGATTGGGATATTAGTTCTTCGTATACGAGTAACAATGGTAATTCAGAGGCGGCGCGGAATTTGACATATATGTATTATAATACTTCGTATCCGTATGTTGGGGTTGAGATATTGGATCCGCCGCGGACGGTGCCGGCGAAGAATTTAGCGA
>JBDRWI010000095.1:0-7756 GCA_039802265.1 Caldifarciminota bacterium
AATTGATAGCATAACTATTACTGTAATTGATGGGGCGAGTAATACTAAAATCAAGACGATGTCCACAACCAATAATTTCACGGGCTTCTGTTTTGGGTACAACTCACAGCATGACAAATTATACATTGGAGAAATGATGTATGCAGGAGGACAATTTGTAGGGGGGATTGAGGTGATAGATTGCGCCACAGATAGCATAATAAAATGGATATTTCCAGGATCACAGGTCAGAAGTATCTGCTATAATCCTATGAATGACAAATTTTATGCATCGATAGGGTCAGCCTCAGGCAGTGGCAGTGGTCGAATTGAGATTTACAGTGGAGTAAATGATAGCCTCCTAAAAACTATATATTTAACTTCTTTTCCTACGCCAATTTTTTATAATCCGGTAAATAACAAAATTTACTGTGGGACAAATGATGGAGTTGTAGTCATTGATGGCAACACCGATAATATCATAACTACATTTAATAAACCTGTGCCTGCGGCTTTTTGTTATAATTCGACAAGGAATTATCTCTACGGCTCTGATTGTTATACGGGTGGTAGAGGTAAAAGCAGACTTGTAGTAATTGCAGATGAGATGGTTGGAGTTGAAGAGAAAGGTTTCAAAGATAAGGATAAAAAGGGTGTGACACTTGAAGTAAGAGGGCTGGGTAGGCCGAAGATTTATTGCACTACGGGATGTGTATCCGATATTGATTTCTCCCTGTATAATATTGTGGGTCAGCGAGTCTATAATTATTACTCAAAAGGATTTATTGGCACAAAGGTCTTTGAATTAGATTTTCTACCCAGTGGTGTTTACTTTGCGGTATTGAGTCTCAATAATCATAGTGAAATCAAAAAAGTAGTCATAGTGAGGTGAAGTGTTAAATGGGTAAAAATGAACGCATCTAAAATTATCTTCATTTGTATTATTGCACATTATCTTCCCTATGTTTGGAATTTAATAATAAGAACAACTAAGGAGGTTTTATGTTCCGTTCATTAATTATCACCTCAATGTGGGCAAATCTGCTCTTTTGCCAGCAGGGTTGGGTTTCTCTACAGGGGCCGGAGGGCGGAGGAATGCGATATATGCTCTGGTTGCCCCCGGATTATACAAACTTAATAGGTTGTGCCTCTAATGGTGAATGGTATCAACTAGCTTTTTCTGAGGGGCTATATTATTCACGGAACTCAGGTAATAGGTGGTTTCCGTGTGAAAACGGTATTGATTGGTCTAAGGGTGGGATTCAGCAGTTGGACTATAACTATATTAACCCTCACATCCTTTATGCGGCTCAAGGGGATGTTAGCAATGGTGCTGTTTATAAAAGTACCGATGGAGGTTTAACCTGGGTAAATATTGCACCTGTTAATGAAGACTTTCGGGCAATATATTGTTCGCGCAAAAATCCCAATATTCTCCTAATTGGCTCAAGAGAGCCAAATGTCGGTATATTTAGGAGCACCGATGGCGGGGAGACCTGGGTGAATGTCAATCCAAACATAAGGTGTAATGAGTTCGCTTACGATCCGAGATGTCCGGATACGATCTATGTTGCTGGAGCAGTTGATAGTTATATGTGGCGTTCTGTGGATGGCGGGCAAACATGGACACAGATAGCCAATTTTCCCGTCGGTAATATTGTCTCGGTGGCGGTTGACCCTCAGGATGGAAATATCATTTATTGTATACCTGACGATGGTACTGACCATTATGGTATCTATCGTAGTTCAAATTTTGGCACAACCTGGCAACAGGTACTTGCTCCACCTGCCTGGTATGTGATATTTCCACAGGTTAGAGTTTCTCCAGCAAATCCTAATATTGTCTGGGTTGTTGGTTTGAGTGGTCTATATTTGAGTACCAACAGGGGACTTAATTTTACACGCATCCAAAACTTCCCTGGAGCAGGTTGGGGAGTCTTGCCCCATCCCGCAAGAGATAGCGTTGCCTTTGTCTCCTCAGGTGATAGACTCTGGCTTACCACCGACTTTGGAAATTCTTGGCAGGTAAAGAGTTTCCGGATGCATGGTTTGCGGTGTGAAGCTAACAAAGCTATCTCTGGCAATCGTAATATTATTTATACCCTTGCCTATGGTGCATATTACAGCGCGATTGCCAAGACTACAGACGGAGGTAAAACCTGGCACTCTGGCTTGGAGAGATATTGCAATCTGCCCTATAATGTAGGACCGATGCTCTGGAGTCTTGATGTGCATCCTGAAAATTCAAATATTGTAATCGTCGGAGCCAGTGCGCGTACTTACAAAACAACAGATGGGGGTGTTGTCTGGGATACCTTGTTTGGCTTTAAAGGTTTTTGCGATGTGCGTTTTTCTCAGGCAAACCATAATCATGTCTGGGCAGCTGCTGACTCTGCGGGTGTTTACAAATCAACTAATATGGGAGATACCTTTGTCCGCACTAATGCACCCTATGGACAGGATAGACCATATGTCTCGGTTGCCCCTCACCCAGCCGATAGTAATATTGTCCTTGCTGGAACAACTAAAACTTCTATTTATGTTCCTTCTATGATTTTGCGCACCTCTGATGGAGGCACAAACTGGCAAACAGTTTATACATCCTCTGGTCCCTCATTTTATGATATTGAGTTTGCCCCATCTTCTCCTCAGATTGCTTATACCGCCAATGGTTCAAGTGTATATAAAAGCACAGATACAGGATTAACATGGACTCTCGCTGGCGCTCTCCCCGCGTATATTTATGACATTGAAGTTGACCCACTCAATGCGGATATTTTATACGCCGGCACAAATGGTTCAGGAGTCTTCGTAAGCACCGATGGTGGGATATATTGGAATCCATTGAACCTTAATTTACGCTCCAATGAAGTAGTTTTTGCAGTGCAAGTTCTTTACGAAGTAGGCAATCCCTATGTTTACTGTGGAACCACGCGGGGACTTTATTTATTAGGTTCAATTGACACAATAAAACCTTCACTCTCGGTCATTCAACCCAATGGTGGTGAGGTCTTATGGAGTGGACAAAATTATAATATATTATGGAATGCTACTGATAATATTGAGGTTGATGGCATAGATATCTTTTACTCTACTGATGCCGGTACCCTTTATCAAGGTATTTCATATAATGAATTGAATGACGGAATCTATTCCTGGACCGTCCCCAATACTCCATCAAATCAATGTTTAGTCCGGATAGATGCTTACGACTTTGCCGGTAATATTGCCTGGGACCAAAGCGACAATTACTTTTCTATCCAACAGACCAATATAGAAGAAAATAAACCCCGGGCAGAAGGAGATGTATCACTTGAGATAAGAGGATTAGGAAAACCCATAATCTATTGCACGACGAAAGAGAATACCGATGCAGACTTTGCGATATACAATATAATCGGGCAGAGGCTTTTCCACTATTTCCTTAAAGGCTTTATGGGCACCAGGGTCTTTGATTTGGATTTCCTGCCCAGCGGTGTCTACTTTGCGGTATTGAGTCTCAATAATCATAGTGAAATCAAAAAGGTAGTGGTGGTGAGGTGATGTCTTTAAGGGATAAAAATGAATACATATAAAATTATCTTCGTTTGTATCGTTGCGCATTATGGACTTTATTCCCAGGATTCTTTGTGTTGCCATCTTATTGGTAGTTGGCCATTTGGTATCTCAAGAACAGTGGTATACGATATGCAAAATCATGTCTTTCTGAGTTCGGGAGGTGGTGTTTATATTATTGATGTTACAAATCCGTCTTCTCCTTTGAAAATATCCGAAAACCTCCATTGCTCTGCAGTTATCTGGGGATTATACTACTCACCTCCATTGCTTTATACAGCAGTGGGTGAGTGGGGAATAGAAATTTGGGATGTATCTTTACCAGCGTCTCCTCAAAAGATTGGTATCTTCGACACTCCCAATTTTGCTATCAGCCTCTGTGTTTCAGGTAATTATTGTTATATTGCTGATAGTACCTCTGGACTACGAATTCTGGATATTTCTAATCCTAATGCACCGGTTGAGACAGGTTGGTGTCCCACCTCTGGTCCGGCTTTTGATGTCTGTGTTAACGGTCACTATGCGTATGTCGCTGCCCTCAGTGGTGGTGTGGACATTATTGATGTGATGGACCCGGCAAACCCTGTTGTGGTGGGCCATTGTGGTCTTTACGGTGGTTCCCGGAGTATTTATGTTGTTGATACATTTGCCTATGTGGTTGCCGGTTTTTCACTATATATCATTAATGTTGTTGACCCTCCGAATCCTGTCGTAGTAAGCCAGTGGAATGGTTTGGATTTTATATTGGATGTCTATGTTACGGATGGATATGCCTACCTTGCAAATTTTGGTCAAGGGTTGAAGATTATTAATGTTACCAATCCTACCTATCCTTATGAAGTTGGTGGTCTGCCTCCTTTTAGTATGACGATGGCTGTTTGTGTAAATGGTATATATGCATATGTATCTGACCAGCTGGGTGGATTGCGCGTTGTAGACATTTCACAGCCATCAGCACCAACCGAGATTGGTTATTACATAACTCCCTATTTTGTCAACAAAGGATGTATTAATAATAACTACCTATATCTGGCAAATATGCTTGATGGACTGCGTATTATCAATGCCACCGATCCGGCCAATCCATTTGAAGTTGGTATGTTCCCCACCCCTGCATCCGTTCTTGATGTTTTTGTTCGCGACACAATCGCCTATCTGGCGGACCATTACAATGGCTTGCAGATAGTCAATATCAGCGACCCGGCAAATCCATATCTTCTCGGGCATTGTGGCACACCATCCATTGCTGAGGGGATCTATGTTTCTGGTCAATATGCATATATCGCCGATGATTATGCAGGCTTGCGCATTATTGACATTAATGACCCGGCAAATCCTTATGAAGTAGGTTATTGGGATACTCCGGGAATTGCCCACGATGTTTTTGTTTCAAACTCGTATGCCTTTGTAGCCAGTGGTGCGAATGGATTACGAATTATTGATATTACCGTTCCTTCAAACCCACAAGAAGTTGGAAGTTGTGATACTCCTGGTGATTGTTATGGTGTCTATGTATCAGGTTCATATGCATATATCGCTGATGTTTTTTCAGGTTTGCGAATTATCAATATCACAACTCCATCCTTACCTTATGAAGAAGGATACTATGATACACCCGATCAGGCACTTGGCGTGTGGGTTTCAGATACCCTGGCTTTCATTGCTGATTACTCCAGTCTGCGCATTGTTAGTGTCGCAAATCCTACCGCCCCTTATGAAGTTGGTTATTATTTGACACCTTACAGCAGGGCGCGCGATATTTTTGGAAGTGATTCACTTGTTTATTTAATAAGAGAAATATGCGGAGTCTGGTTAATCGGATTGACCTATACGGGCGGGATACAGGAAAGAAAGTCAACCGCTCCCACTGAGATGAAGGTCTTGGGCACTCCGGCAGATGGTAATATGCCAATTTCTGTTGAACTTCCTCATAACTATAGTGGCAGTTTGTATCTTTTTAATAGTTTCGGGCAGTTAGTCAAAAGCTTTTCCATTGCTGAAAGCGATAATGGTAAAGTAATTTTAGATGTTAAGGGATTACCAAGCGGCGTCTACTTTTTAAAAATTAGGGCAGTTACTTCCGATCAATGTGTAAAGATTGTTATTTTGAGATAATTAAGTAAATAAAGCGCATCTAATTATCTTGTCCTATTTTGCGTATAAAAATGGTTAAACATCTAAAAGGGGGTAATTATGGTTGGACTCGGAGTCGTCATATTATTTCTTATTGGTGATGAATTTCCAATTTGCACATATACTGGTGAACAATATTTTCCTACGGCGATTGCTGGAGATAGCCAATACTATGTCTTCTGGTCAGACTATCGCTATTATAGTAGTGATTCTTCATATGCAATATTCGGAGCTCGTATCTCCAATACCGGTACAGTTTTAGACCCGGATGGAAAAATTCTCTTTCGTGGACAATCGGCACACCAAGCAAAGGTTGCCTGCGATGGCACAAATTTTCTTGTTGTATTCCGGGATAGTTGTTGATCCTGTGGTAATATCCGCGGAGTGCGTGTCACTCCAGAATGTGATTCAATAAATTCTTTTTTCATCAATAACTTTCCCGGTATTCAGCGCGAGCCGGCCATAGTGCATGGTGGGAATAACTACCTGGTTGCCTGGTCTGACGAACGGGGTGGTTATCCCCGGATCTTCGGCTGCCGGGTGACTTCTGAAGGCATAGTCTTGGAACCGAATGGAACCTTGATTGGTCCAATAACCACCAATTATCAACATTCGCCATCTGTTTCTTACAATGGCACCCGCTATTTCGTTGTCTGGGGCTGTGATTATCCGCCTTATGGAATATATGGTAGGTTTGTTGATACCACAGGTATTCCTTATGGAGATACAATTAGAATTGCTGCCTCAAATGGAAGTGTTACCATTACTAATATTACTTTCAATGGTGAAGAGTTTTTTGTCGCCTGGATAGAAAACAGCGCCCCAACCTTATACCGTCTTAAAGCTCGTAGGGTTTCAGGTAATTCAGGTTCGCCAATCGGTGATACAATTTTTATTGTCGATTCAGTCCATGATAGATCCCTTGGTCTTCGCTGGGATGGTTATAATTATCTTATCACCTTTTCTAAACAGATCGGTAATATCTACCAGGTATTTGGGTGTTTCTATAGCTCTTCTGGTGTACCAACGAGTCCGATATTCAATATCTCTAATTCAAATTATCCCTCCTATTATTGTGACCTAATTCCAGGAATGGATAATCGCTACCTTAATGTCTGGACAGAAATTCGCACTAATCCAGATGTGTATGGTAACATTGATATTCAATATAAAATTGAAGAAATATGTTCTTTGGATGTAATACAGACACCGCTCTTCACGAGCATTGTGACCGATGTAATTGAACTTAACGATGTTGTTTCAAAAGGCACTTCTATGAATATCTATGACCCCAGCGGTCGTCTGATTGGTTCCTCTAAAGATGGAAGATTTGATTGTAGTTTACTCAATTGTGGGGTCTATTTCGTAAGAACAGAAGATGGTAAAAACTATAAAATAGTAAAGATCAGGTAAAATAAATTATGTTAGGGCAGTCAACTGGACTACTCTTTTTCTTATCATCGGCATAATTCCAAGTTTGACCTTTGGATGGACACTATTTGATAATAGAATTATTATTAAATTCTTCTTCGGGTCAGCCATTATCATTGTGCCGGTGAATCCTGTATGACCAAATGCTGTATCAGACAAAATTCCTGGATAAGGATTTACCCACCAGCCAAGTCCCCTTTTTTCTTTGCCACCGGTCCAGTCTTTAATCATTAATCTCAAAGTACTCGGTTTTACAATCTCACCATTTAAATATGCCCGCATTATTTTCGCCAGTTCTTCAGCGTTAGAGAATAGTCCTGCATTTCCGGAAACACCATTAAATGCATAAAAACAATTTCCATCATGAACTTCGCCCTTAATTAAATAATCACGCCATTTTACATTTGATATATCACCATACGCTTTTGCCTTTTGTTTTTCGTGCTCGTTTCCTAACTCAGTAGGAGCAATGTTTTTTATTTTTTTTGATGGATTGAACATTGTATTTTTCAAACGCAATCTTTTAAATATTTTTTCTTTACAAAATAAATTCAACCCTTGATTTGTAATCCTCTCAATCATCAATCCGAGAACGATATATCCTAAACAGGAATAAATGACTTCTTTTTTACCTGTATTCGCCCTGGAGAGATAATCA
>JBDRWI010000096.1:0-7686 GCA_039802265.1 Caldifarciminota bacterium
TATTGCGGTCTATCGCACAAGTATCGGGGCGTGGTATATAAGACCCTCCAGCGGGTCTTCGCCTTATGGTTTTGGTTGGGGCGGACATCCTTCAGACAAACCCGTCCCAGGGGATTATGACGGGGATAGCAGGACAGATATTGCAATTTATCGTGGTGGCACTGGTGCCTGGTATGTCTATCCCTCCAGCGGTGAATCCCCCTATGGTGTGGGCTGGGGTGGTGACGCTTCAGATATTCCCATAATCATGAATCTTTCAGGATTGGAGTGATAGGGTTAACATTAAAGAAGAAAACCTTTGACTTCATTTTTAGGATTTGATAACAAGTTTTTAAACCCAACGTAAATTCCATTTGACCATGAAACCTCTTTGGGTTTGATTGGTGAGTGGTTTTGAAAGAGCCTGATCATCCCCAATTTGGTGGATGATCGGGCTTTTATTTTTATTAGGGGATTTAAAAACCTTACAATAAGGGGGGAAGGTAAGATGAAAAAAAACTGCCTGATATTAACTTATCTTCTGGCTGGGTTTCTGGTCTTATTCAGCCTTGCAGTTACTACTTCATTTGCAAATCCGAAGTTTTCAGTAGGCGCTTATCATACGGTTTTAGTCAAATCAGATGGAACCTTATGGGCGTGGGGGAGAAATAACTATGGACAGCTCGGAGATGGCACAACGGTTGATAAGGCAACACCTCAACAGATCGGCTCTGACAACAAATGGGTATTTGTTTCTGCCGGAGGGTATCATACCGTCGCGCTCAAATCGGATGGTACCTTATGGGCGTGGGGATTCAATTCCTATGGACAGCTTGGAGACGGTACTACGATTCCAAGAACAACTCCCCAGCAGATCGGCATGGACAGCAATTGGGTCTCTGTCTCTGCAGGAGACTGTCACACCATAGCACTCAAATCAGATGGAACCTTATGGGCCTGGGGACGAAATGACTCTGGACAACTTGGAGATGGAACATGGATTGATAAAACCACTCCCCAGCAGATCGGCATGGACAGCAATTGGGTCTCTGTCTCTGCAGGAGGAACACATACTATCGCCCTCAAATCAAACGGAACCTTATGGACGTGGGGATACAATGCCTACGGACAGCTCGGAGACGGTACCACGAGTGATAAACCCTCCCCTCAGCAGATCGGTACGGACAATAATTGGGTATTTGTCTCTGCAGGAGGAACACATACTATTGCCCTCAAATCAGACGGAACATTATGGACTTGGGGGAGAAATAATTATGGGCAGCTTGGAGATGGAACCACGACTAATAAAAAAACCCCTCAGCAGATCGGTACAGACAATAATTGGGTCTCTGGCTCTGCAGGAGAAGAACATACTATCGCGCTCAAATCGGACGGAACTTTGTGGGCCTGGGGACGAAATGACTCCGGACAGCTTGGAGATGGAACCACGATTGATAAAACCAGCCCTTATCAGATCGGCACCGCCAACAATTGGGTCTCTATCTCTGCCGGGGATTTTCACACCATTGCACTCAAATCAGACGGAACCCTATGGGCATGGGGGAATAATAACTATGGACAGCTCGGAGACGGCACCACAAATCAAAGAACCACCCCTCAACAGATCGGCACAGACAACAAATGGGTCTCTGTGTCTGCCGGATTTTATCACACCATCGCCCTTAAATCTGACGGAACTTTATGGGCATGGGGAAGCAATTCCAATGGACAGCTTGGAGACGGGACAACAATGAATAGAAACACCCCCCAGCAGATCGGCACCGCCAACAATTGGGTCTCTGTCTCTGCCGGAGGGTCTCACACCATAGCCCTTAAATCTGACGGAACTTTATGGGCATGGGGATACAATTATCATGGACAGCTTGGAGACGGAACCACGGCTAATAAATATATTCCTTATCAGATCAACATGGAGAACAATTGGGTCTATGTCTCCACTGGATATGGCCATACTATCGCGCTCAAATCGGACGGTACCCTATGGGCATGGGGATACAATTATTATGGACAGCTTGGGGACGGCACTACGTCTGATAAGACCGCACCTTATCAGATCGGCTCTGATAACAAGTGGGTCTCTGTATTCGCCGGACTTTATCACACCATTGCACTCAAATCGGACGGTACCTTATGGGTCTGGGGAAACAATTCCTATGGACAGCTTGGAAATGGCACTACGAATATGAGAGAATGTGTTCAGCAGATCATTTCAGACAAGAAATGGGTTTCTATCGCTGTTGGAGATTTTCATACCATAGCCCTCAAATCAGATGGAACTCTATGGGTATGGGGACATAATGACGATGGACAGCTCGGAGACGGCACCACGACTGATAGATACTCTCCTGTTCTGATTAAACCCCGGATGCTCGTTGACTTTGACGGAGATAGAAAGACCGATATCACGATTTATCGAGGCGGCACCGGTGCCTGGTATGTTTATCCTTCGGGTGGAGGAGCACCCTACGGCCTAGGCTGGGGTGGAGACGCTACGGATAAACCCGTCGGAGGTGATTATGATGGAGATGGAAAAATGGATTTCGCCATTTATCGAGCAAGTGCTGGTACCTGGTATGTCTATCCATCCGGGGGAAGTTCCCCTTACGGATTGGGCTGGGGTGGAGATGGTTCAGATAAACCTGTCCCCGGAGATTATGACGGAGATGGTAAAACCGATATTGCCGTCTATCGGACAATGATTGGGTCATGGTATATCTGTCCATCTGGAGGCAGTTCCCCTTACGGATTTGGTTGGGGAGGAGACCCGACAGATAAGCCTGCTCCTGGAGACTATGACAGTGATGGGAAGACGGACATTGCGGTCTATCGGACCGGTACTGGTGCCTGGTATATTTCTCCCTCGGGAGGAGGAACGCCTTTTGGCATTGGCTGGGGTGGAGATCTTAGCGATAAGCCTGTTCAGGGTGACTATGACGGGGATGGGAAGACGGATATAGCTGTATATCGAACTGCTACGGGTGCCTGGTATGTGATACCCTCTTCAGGGGCTTCGCCTTATGGGGTAGGATGGGGAGGAGATAACAATGATGTACCGGTTCCTGGTGATTATGACGGCGATGGAAAAAACGACATTGCTATCTATCGCAACAACACCGGAGCCTGGTATGTGATTCCCTCGGGAGGAGGTGCTCCTTATGGATTCGGATGGGGTGGTGATTCTTCAGACATCCCTGTAACAATGAATCAACAGGCGTTAGAATAAAACATAAAAATTTAAAAATATTAAACCTCTTTGATTTTGATTGGCGAATAGCTTTTAAAGAGCCCGATCATCCCCAAACTGTTATATATTGGCCGGGCCTTTTAATACAATTTAATTCTATTATTTTAAAGGAGGACAAAATGGATTATTGGCTTATGGTTACGGACATTAATTGTTTTTCCTCTCGAGATTTATGCTGAGATACCCAAGGCGATAAACTACCAGGGATATCTCACCAATGGCGCAGGCGGGCCAGTTCATGGGACAGTGCAAATCACCTTTTCGATCTATGATGTTTCAACTGGAGGCACGACATTGTGGACAGAGACACAGAATGTAACGGCAATTAATCTTGCTTTTAATGTTCCGTACTATCTTGGGATTCGGGTGGGGACAGATGAGGAGATGACACCAAGAATACCCTTGACGAGCGTGGGGTATGCCTACCGGGCTCAGACCGTGGAGAGCATCGGCAGTCATACCCACAGTGGTTAAGATATCACGACGGGGACGATTTCTGAGGCGAGGATCGATCCACTGATAACAAGAGATTCAGAAGTTACAGCAGCGGTCAATGCCCACGCCTCAAGGGCAGACAACCCCATTCAATCACTGCAGCTCAAGTGGGAGCTGTGGCGCTCAATCAGGCCAACAGTATCACCTCGACGATGATTGTCGACAGGACAATAACCAATGCGGATATCTCTGCTGCGGCGGCGATTGCCGACACGAAATTGGGTACGATCAGCACTGCGGGGAAAGTGGCAGATACATCTCTGTGTTCTAATGTGGCGTTGTTAAACAATGCTCAGACGGTAAAGGGGTAAAAGACGTTTAATCTCTCCTCATTTGAGCCCTTTGTGGTGGCTTCGGGTAAGACGGGGATGGTGAGCAATTTGAATGCAGAGATGGTTGGGGGCCAGAGGCTTACAGACCTTGACATTCGCTATGGTCGGATTGCTCCTGTTCAGACCCCCCGGTCAAACACGATCACCACGGTCGACTCCGATGGAAGTATGGGCCGATATAACTCGATTACGATCGGGATGGACGGCCTGCCGGTGATCTCTTATTTTGACTATACAAATGGCGATCTGAAGGTGGTAAAGTGGGCTAATCCGTTCTGCCTCAACAACTGGTCCAGGAGATAAATGATTTTAGGTAGAGGATTTTTGGTGAAGATGCCCCGTGCTTCCACCCGGGGCATCTTCACCGCTCCGGCGAAAACCGCCGTAGCATACCCCCTACGCTGACCTGCCCTCCGAAAATGTTCGTTGGCAGGTGGGAGCTTCTACGGGTACCCTCTTCGCATTCATCCCCGCCCTTTTGGACGTGGCATTCTGCGAAGGCGGGTAAAGGACTTTAATAATGGAGATGGTTTAAAAAATCTGGTTGTAAGGTGAAGGATGTTGAATCTGAAGAGTTAAAGATGATAAAGGTTCAAGGAAATTATATTTGATCTTTAATTGATTAGACCCTTTTATCCTTTTCCCCTCTGGGGGAGAGGACGGAGTAGAGAGGGGAACATATGAAAAATCTTAGAAGAAGATTGAAATTATTGTGGATGGGTATTGGAGGGATATTCCTTCTGACAAACATGGTTTATGCTCAATCAAGTTCTAATTACACGCTCAAGGTCGATGTGTTTGCATGGGAAGGATGGCCGATGAGCTCAGCTAACTACATTCTCAGCTCAGTGGTGGGCCAGCCCTCAATTAGTGGGTTGCAATCAAGCCCGGGTTATACTGACCTTACAGGGTATCTTTCCCCACGGCTTAAATTTATCCCCGTTTCTTTTCTCTCCGATTTAGACGGCGATAAGAAAACAGACTTTGTGGTTTACAGAACAAACACTGGAACCTGGTTTGTTTTGCCATCGGGAGGAGGAGCTCCTTATGAATTCAGTTGGAGAGGCGATAATTCTGATAAACCTGTTCCTAGAGACTATGATGGAGATGGCAAAACAGATATTCCTGTTTACCGAACGAACACGAGTGCCTGGTATATTATTCCATCATCTGGCAGCACACCCTATGGGACAGGATGGGGTAGAGATCTCTCTTACAAACCTGTATCGGGAGATTACAATGGGAATGGGAAGACCGAGTTGGCTGTCTACCTTATCTCTACGGGAGCCTGGTATGTTTATCCCTCCGGTGGAGGAACACTCTATGGGAGAGATTGGGGTGGAGATCCTTCTGACAAGTCTACTTCTGGGGATTATGGCGGTGATGGAAAAGCTGATTTTGGAGTGTATTGAAGCACCACAGGAGCTTGGTATATTTATCCATCCGGAGGAAGCGCTTCCTATGGGGTAGGCTGGGGCGGCGATCCGAGTGATATACCAGTTACAACAAATTAAATTTTTAATTTTTAGAATCATAGTATTAACTTAAACTCATATCGAGAGGATAGATTTTTAAAACGGGCCTGTCTCTTCTTTTTTTACAAAGCCCAATTTTTAAATACTTCTCTTCCTGAATTATAAATTTACCCCTTCCATTTTTTTCCCAAGGAGTCTTGATATTATAATTTGACATTTTATCATAATTTTATTTTTTTCTTTATAATTAATCTAAAAAATCCAATAATTAAAATAAAGGACAAAATGTCATCTCATTCACAATTTTAAATTAAAATTTAAAAATAAAATAAAATCAATCAATTACAAAAATTTTGTATGATGACATTTTTGTCCACTAAACCATTCTAAAAAATTTTAGATCTAAAAAAAGTTTCTCTATTTTAATTCTTTTTTCCTTCCTTAAATAGATTTTCCTAATATTAATTATTTTAAGTTTCAAAAAGTTACGGCATTATAATTGCTAAAATTAAAAAAGCTCGTAAATTTTTTTAATTGAAAGGAGGACCTGATGAAGAAGGGAATTATTATTTTATTAATTTCTTTTTTTATCCATGGCCTTTCTTTTGCTGCAACTTTAAATCTTCGTGCTACCTGGACAGCAAATACTGAATCCGATATGAAAGAATATCGACTCTATCGCACCGATGGGACAAGAATACTAATCGGTACGATTCCTCATCCAAATACATCATATGATTTTTCGATCACTGTTCCAGACCAATCTGCTGGAACTCTTATCTTTGTAATTACTGCAGTGGATACGAATAATAATGAAAGTGCTGATAGTTCACCTGCCTCGTACAGTTATAATCTTGATACGATACCACCTAGTGCTCCGAAGAATTTAAGTGTTCAGAAAAAATAATTTTTCTTGACTTATTTAATAAAAAGTGGAAAAAATTTAGAAAAAAATGGAAAATATTTTCTCATTTTTAAAAAATAAAACAAGATTGATTTCATTTTTTATCCTTTTAATTATATTCATATTGAAATGGAATTTATCCTGGGCAGTGAATATTCGATTGGCATGGGATCCCCCTAACAATCCTCCACCTGATTTAGCAGGTTATAAAGTCTATTATGGACATGCCTCTCGAAATTATGGTCCGCCAATCGATGTTGGAAATGTAACAACCTATTTATTAACTAACATTGATCCAAAACAGATTTATTTTTTTGCAGTGACAGCTTATGATACTTCTAATAACGAGAGTGAATTTTCTAACGAAGTCCGATGGCCCGCCTTAAAAATAGTTGATGTAGATAAAGATAATAAAACGGATTTTGCCATTTTCAGG
The DNA here is from genome assembly GCA_039802265.1 of Caldifarciminota bacterium. Lineage (GTDB taxonomy): Bacteria > Hydrothermota > Tepidihabitantia > SM23-42 > JAOAFX01 > JBDRWI01. The sequence goes on from JBDRWI010000096.1 coordinate 6,887, forward strand.
TCAAAGAATGGACAATGGTGGATTAAACCATCTTCTGGATTACCTCCTTATAAATTAGATTGGGGAGGGGACCCAACAGATAGACCCTTAGCTGGAGATTTTGATGGAGATGGGAAGACTGATATCGCCATCTATAGAACAGGTGTGGGAGCCTGGTATATTGTTCCATCTTCAGGGGCTAAATCTTATGGAATTGGTTGGGGTGGAGATCCCTCGGACAAACCCGTTTTAGGAGATTTTGATGGAGATGGGAGGACTGACATTGCAATTTATCGAGCAATAAATGGAGCTTGGTATATTGTTCCATCCTCAGGAGTTCAACCTTATGGTATTGGTTTTGGTGGGGACCCAACTGATAAGCCTGTACCAGGGGATTATGATGGAGATGGAAAAACGGATATTGCCGTCTATCGTGCCAGCAACGGCGCGTGGTATATTTATCCTTCAGGCGGTGGCCTTCCCTATGGAATAGGATGGGGTGGAGATCCAACAGATATTCCAGTCACCCTAATTCTCTCAGCGATTGAGTAAACTTATTTCTTCTCTTTCTTTTTCTCAAGTTCCTTCTTTAGGCCCTCGACTTTTTCTTTAAACTCTTCGGTGACAGCCCTAGATTGGAGGTGATCAGTGATAATGTGGGGAGTCATCAAAAGAATCATCTCCTTCTTACTCTTTTCGGATTCTCGAACTCCAAAGAAAGGGCCTAAAAGAGGAATTCTATTGAGAAGGGGAATTCCAGATCTTTTAGTGGATTTAGAATCCTCCATTAGCCCTCCGATGACAATCGTCTGACCCTCCAG
>JBDRWI010000097.1:0-7440 GCA_039802265.1 Caldifarciminota bacterium
TGAGTTCCTCGGTAAGGATAATCCTCCGTAACTCCTCAAGCCAATCAGGCCTTTCCTTGAGCACCCTCAGTATGTCCTCAAAGGTCTCTATCTTGTAAATATCAAGCATACTTAAGAATAACATGAGAGGGGTTTAAAGTCAATTTTAGGGAGCCTGCGAATTTATAATGCAAACCAAAGGAGGGGAGAGGTTGAAATAAGAAATATCACCTAGTTTTGCCATGTCCATTTATGTAATCAATTGCACAAAGTATGTAATCCATTACATAGCTCTATGCCTTTGACCTTCAGAACTATTTGATTTTACAGGATTTTTTGTCAGGTACTGAATTTGCTTATATGTCCTGCAAAAGAATTAAGGAGGGACTGATGGCAGGGATTTTAAGGAAGATAAAGGGAAAAAGGTTGAGCAAGATCAAGGATGTAAGAGCTTATTCTATGATTTTGATGATTCTGGTATTTTCAGCAGGCTTATTTCTAATAATGTGTCAGGAAGTCCTTGGCGTTGATGAGCTGTACCTCTCTGGCATTATTAAATCCTACGATAAAGAAAAAGGTCTTATCTGGGTGGATGTGAGATCAGAAAGCTGCAGGGGTATCAGGGAATTCAAAGTTCCAGAAAGTGTCCGATTAGAGCTTGATCCCTCCTTGATAGGACAGAAGATAGACTTTTTTATCAATAGTTCAAGGTGTGAATCAGGAAAGGTCTATAACATGTTCTTAGGGAGGCAATAATGAAAAGGCTTTTTTATGTTTTATTACTTATTACTATTATGTATCCCATTATTGCCAGTGCCCAGACGATGAATGATTACTGCCAGTGGCCTCCTTTTCTTTCAACACCTGTCCAGCCTAATGTTCTGCTCTTAATAGATACCTCTGGAAGCATGGGATGGAAGGCCTATTCTTATGATAGTGATAAGGATGGTACACCTGACAAACCTTATGACCCAAATGTTACCTATGAAGGATATTTTGACCCTGAAAAGTATTATACTACAGATTCTAATGGAGTATATGTTGAGACAGCACCTCCTACTGGAATTCCATGTCAAAAGACATGTACTGCAGGAAAATGTCAAAATAAGAACTCACCTTGCGGAGGCTATTGGGACGATACTAAAACCTGTTCGGGGAAGAATGAAAGGTATTGTTGCACTAACTCGAGTCAGACAGGTGATTGCACATCGAGTATCGGTGGCAATTATCTCAATTATGCATATATGTCAAGGATTGACCTTCTAAGATGGGCAATGACAGGAGGAAAACCAAGTAGTTGCGATAACCTTCAGATAACCACCTGTGACCCTGAGGTTTATGGACAGCCAAATGCAAATCTAAGCTGTGATGCCTCAGGATGTATCTTAATATCAAGTGACGGTACCACAAAGGTTAAAGCCCGCTGGGACAGGATAACAGGAGACAGCGGGGGATTATTATTCCAATTAAAGAAACTCGGCCTAACCCCTCGTATGGGGGCCATGTTTTTTGACTCGACAGGTGTTAACAGAACGGTTTATATTGGTGATTTCACAGGCTCAGCAAGTTATGATGGTGTTAACCCATATAAAAACACTATAACTGCCATAAACTATGAACCACCAGGCGGAGCAACACCAATAGGGCCAGCTCTGTGGGATGCCTATAATTATTTAGCCCAGCTAACACCAAAATTTGGAGGTCCTCAGCCTCAGACAGGCTCTGGCAACGAATGGAAAAACCCAATGTTCCAGTGTGTTAATGAAAATAACGATGATAATTGTCAGGGAAATGAATTTAAATTGGTACCTTGTGCAAAGAATTTTATAATATTACTTACAGATGGACAGTGGAATTACGGGGGTGACCCTACACCTACTCTGACATGCAGTATAGATAGTGGTGTAAGTGCTTGGGATGGGGGGACAGGTGAGCAATATTCAGCAGATCCTGTTGTACCAGCTTACTGGTTACATAAAAAAGGTTTTACCAATGCTCCTACAGGTTTAAATACTTATGTAGAGGCTATATACACTATTGGAATGTGGCTTGGTGGAACTGGCGAGGTATCATTAAAGAATGTTTCCATGTATGGTTCCTTTGACAGGTCACGAACATGGCCAGGGGGAACATCTGATTATCCACGCTTTAATACTTGCTGGGTAGATGACTGTTCTAAGTATACAGGAACTAATGGTAAAGGTAGTTCCTGCACTCCTCTTCCTCCCTCATCACCTGACTGGGATAAGAAGGATATGGATGGCAATGACATTCCTGATGGTATTCCTGATACATTTTTTAAGGCAGATGATGCTGTTCAGATAAAGAATCAGATTGTAAAGATAATACTTGACATATTACGCAGGGTCTCTGCTGGAACAGCCGTGTCAATCCTTGCCTCAGGTGAGGGTCAGGGTGCCAACCTTTTGCAGGCTGTATTTTATCCACAAAGAACACTCGGCATATACAATACAGATATATCATGGACAGGGGCAATGCAGAATCTCTGGTATTATATTGATCCGCTCTTTCAGTTGAGCACCATAAGGGAGGATACAGATGGTGACAGAAAACTTAATCTTGTCAATGATTACATTACCCAGATATATTTTGATCAAACCTCAGGCCAGACCCTTGCTTCAAGATGTCAGGATACTGATGGTGACGGCGACTGTGATGTTACAAAACCAACTATTAACTTTGAAGACCTTAAGAATCTCTGGGAAGGCGGGATAAAACTATTCCAGAAGCAACCTGCTAATAGAGGAATCTATACAAATTACAATGGCTTTGTATCCTTTAATACATCTCTTGCCTCTGATCCAACCTTCCGGGGCCTCCTTCAGGCAGCAAATGAGACAGAGGCACAGAATATCATAAATTATGTGAGAGGCACTGACATAACAAACTATCGTAGCAGAACCGTAACATTGAATGTCGGAGGCACTAATGTAACCAATACATGGAAACTTGCCGATATAGTCCATTCAACGCCAAGGATACAGTCCTGGGTGCCACTTAATGATTATTATGATAGATACAACGACAACAGTTACGATAAATTTACAAAAGATCTTCAAGAAGATGGAAAGACACTGAAGACAACAAAGATATATACAGATAGGGGCATGGTCTATGTAGGTGCAAATGACGGCATGCTTCACGCCTTTTATCTTGGTAAATTAAAACTTTATCCTGGCACTTCGAGCCTTAAGGCAGAGTTGCTGGATGTCTCATCAACCTATGACCCTGGTGATGAGGTATGGTCATTTATACCCAAAAATGCCCTTCCTTACTTAAAATATCTTATGCATCCCGATTATTGCCATCTTTATTATGTTGACGCATCACCCTATCTCTTTGATGCCTCAATTGGTACAGATGGTTGTACTGAGTCAAACTATTGGGATTGTTCTAAGACAACAAATACCTGGAGGACGATACTTATTGGAAGCATGAATTTAGGCGGTGCCTGTAGAAACCTTGGCTCCACATGCACAGACTGCGTAAAGACACCTGTATCTGATATTGGCTATTCCTCATACTTTGCCCTTGATATTACTGACCAGGAAAACCCGAAGCTTCTCTGGGAATTTTCTAATCCAGCATTAGGATTTTCTACATCAGGCCCTGTAGTCTTTAGGGCAGGACCTCCAGACAAAAACGGAAGGTGGTTTGTGATGTTTGCATCAGGTCCTACTGGCCCAATTGACACAGCAGCACATAATTTTCTGGGTAAATCTGACCAGAATCTGAAACTATTTATACTTGACCTGAAAACAGGCCAGCTTCTTTCCACAGTTGACACTGGAATTACAAATGCCTTTGGAGGCTCTGTTGTCAGTTCTGTTGTTGACCTCGATGACGATTATCAAGATGATGTTGTCTATATCCCCTATTCTAAATGGGACAGTGGAACGGCATCCTGGAAAGGTGGGATAGGTAGATTTATAACAAATGGTCTTAGTGTCGGCAGCCCTAATTTTACAAACAGATGGAGCAATGTAATAACCACATCGGGACCTGTTACCTCAGCACCGGTATTTCTGAGGAGCAAAAATAAACATGAGTTATGGATGTACTTTGGCACAGGTAGATATTTCTATAAGACCGATGATCTGACGGGAAGGAGGCGGATCTATGGGATAAAAGAACCCTGCTACTCTACTACAGACAATATAGATCCAACCTGCACAACAACTGTCAGTGAAGAAAGTCTGAGTGATTCGACATCATCAATATCTTCTTCCATAGGAAATGGCTGGTATATAAACCTTGATTGTGCCGCTGGGGACACAGGGTGCACATACACTTCGCCTTCTGGATATAGCGCGGAAAGAGTCATTACAACTCCTCTTGCCTCCCCAGTTGGAGCGGTCTTTTTCACTACCTTCAGCCCTACATCTGATATCTGCGGTTATGGAGGAAGTTCTTATATATGGGCTGTTAATTACAGAACAGGTGGCGTTGCACCTTCTGCAGCACTTCAAGGTAAGGCATTACTTCAATTATCAACAGGTGAGATAAGGGAGATTGACCTCAAGACTGCTTTCACAGACCGCATACCAAGTGGCAGTGGGAGTGGCGGCGGCAGAAGATCTATCGGCTTCTTTGGCGTGCCTCCGCAGGGACAGGGTCTTTCAGCAATAGTGCCAGCAGACCCTATTAAGAGGTTTATATTCATAAAGGAGAAATAGCGTGATAAGAAACCCTTCAGGGATAACGCTTGTGGAACTTGTGGTTGTCATTGGTATAATGACGATACTCTTGTCTCTTGCAACTATTGCCTTCAACAACTATCAAGTAAAATATAATATTGAAAACGAGATAAAGACCCTCTATTCAGACATCATGGGTGCAAGGATGAGGGCAATGAATGAGAATCGAACCTATGTGGTAAAATTTACAAGTGCTACTTCTTATGTTACTGCAATTGACAACAATGGCGATGGGGATTTTAATGCAGGGGATACAAAGGTGGACAAATATTCAAAAACAGCTCTTAAGTATAACCTTGTCTGGGGTTTCCCAGGTGGCACAAACCGAATAACTCTTGATAACAGAGGTCTGGTTAATGTTAACGGTAATATTAGGATTGATAAAACAAGTGATTCAGAGTATGACTGTATTGCCATATCAAATACAAGAATAAAAATGGGGAAATGGGATGGAACGAATTGTAATCCGAGATAAAGGTGGCTTTACACTTATTGAGGTGATGATAGCCTTTGTCATCATCCTTGTAACGATGCTTGGCTTGCTTAATCTAACAGCCCAGGTAACAGCGGTCAGTGTTAAAAATACCATAAGGGATGAGGGTATCAAGGTGACTGAGGAGGTAATGGCACAGATTAAGGCATTGCCTTACGCTAAAATAGTTACAAATACGCCTTACACTATAACCCGAAATTTACGAAACTTTCAAATGCCATATTCTTTATCAGTTATAGTCAGAGTAAATCCAAATAGCTCAGACGAAATAGTCGTTACAAGTACAAACTCAGAGTCCTCATCTGTTAAAGCAGCAAACGCTAAGACCATAGATGTTACAGTAACCTGGCAATACAGGGGAACAAAATATTCCCATACGATCAGTTCCCTTGTGAGGAGACCTGAATGAAGCAGAAAAAAGGTAAAGTTAGGATGATGCAAAGAATTGAGTTTGAAGGAGGATTCAGCCTCATAGAGTTAATCGTCGTTATGGGGCTTTTGGGAATTGTCCTTGCGTTAGCAACAACTAATTTCACAACCCTTTTAGGCTCATTGAAGGGCGAAAGTAAGATTGCTGAGACAGAGACTGAAACGATTGTTGGTCTTGAGATCTTGAGACAGGACATAGAGAACGCAGGATATGGATTGCCCTGGCATGTGAATGCACCTCTCAACTGGAGTGACCTATCGGGTTATACAGAGGCAGAGTCACAAACTGTTTGCGATAGTGTTAATATCACGAATTTTAATGACGCCCCTAACAATGCACCGAAGGCAATACTTTCTGGAAATAATGCATGTAACGATGGGTCTGACTATTTAGTTATAAAATCCGCTATTGTGAGGAACCATGATGAATCCCAAAAATGGACTTATCTTTGGAATAATGGAGCATCTATTTCAGTAAATTCATGGCCTTCGAGTAGCGAAAATATGGCAGGCACAACAAAGGTTATAGCAATAAACCCAAAGCAGAATAAGATTGACAATGTTTTAATGACATATGGAGCATCTAATTCATTTTATTCGCAGGTTAGTTCTGCAACCACAAACTATTCACCAAGGCCCTCGGAAGTCTTTCTGCTCTTTGGAGTAGGACCTAATACTGATACCAAATTAAGAATGCCTTTTAACAGAGCAGATTACTATATCTCAAAGAGTAATCCTCCCTATCACTGTGCAAATGGGACGGGTGTTCTTGTGAAGGGAGTTTTAAGCCAAAATGATGGAACATTGCCTGCTAACCACGACCCACTTCTTGACTGTGTGGCGGATATGCAAGTTGTTTACGGTGTTGATCAGACAGGAGCGCCTGATGGCAAAGTTGATTGCTACACAAATGACTTATCTCTTGCTTTGCCTGCATATGATGCCCAAAATATAAGGGAAAGGGTAAAAGAGGTGAGGGTATATATCCTTGCCCACGAAGGCAGGATGGACAGAAGTTATAGGTTTGGAAGCAATACAATCAGGGTTGGAGACAGTAGCGGTCTTACAAAATGTACTGCAGATACTGATCCAGTCTTAGGCAGAGATTTCAATCTTACAGGGATTACAAACTACCAGAATTACAGATGGAAGGTATATACACTCGTTATTTTACCCGATAATCTAAAGGGGAGATAATAGACATGAGAGTTAACAGAGGACAGGGGATGAGAATTAATGACCATGGCATTGCCCTTGTAACAGCTATGATTCTTGCCTTAATTGCTATGGCTATTGCGGTTGCCACTATCTATATGATACTTCAAAGCACAGAGGTTTCAGGTATAAAGAAGCGTTACACTACAGCCCTCGGTGCCTCAAAGGGTGCTGCCGAGGGGACGGCGTTACTCATATCCCTTTATGGTTCAATACCATCAGATATGACAGGAATAACGACAATAAGCAATGCGTCTTGTTTTGAAACAAAGCTTATGGAAAGGAAAGTAAACTGGGGTTCCTGTGATACAGGCTCCACTGTTTCTAACACATCTTACGATATAAAATTTGTTTTTGATGCTAAAGATGGTGGTAAATATGATGCCTATGGCAAGATTGTTGATACAATTCCTGGTAATACCCTTGTTGGAGAATCACTTGAGGTAAAGGGAGTTGTGAGTGGAAGTCAGTCAGGTTATATCAAGAATCCTACGACGGTACCTTACATGTATAAGCTGGAGATAAGAAGTGAAAAAACAGGTAATCCCCAGGATAGCTCTGATATCTCGGCACTTTATGCACATTAGAAGATTATTTCAAGCTTTC
>JBDRWI010000098.1:0-7436 GCA_039802265.1 Caldifarciminota bacterium
CCTAATATAATCTACCAGCAAAACTTCCATAATGATTCAGTAAAAATTATTTCCTGGAGTTATCCGGAGGATTCAATTTCTCTATTTTGGCCAAGTTCTTCTACCTGGTGGGCATATAGAGGTTCAAGATTACAACTTGACTGGGTTATTAAAGCAGGCGGTGGTTTGACACTCTTGGTAACCGATTTAGACTACGGTGATACAATTCCATATAAACCGTATAGCACCATTCAAAATCCTGATAGTGCATTTGGGTGGTGTTTTAGGAATTCCATAATTGGTGGTAGTTCTTCTGATACACTAAGACCGGGTTATGACCGTTATATCTTTTTCTGTGGAAGCAGAATTTATATGAGCGCGTCAGGTGTCTTCCCTCAGGTTGGTGACCGCTGGATTGTCTATCCATCACAAAATTCACCACCGATAAAGGGGAATGTCTATCGGTTTACGCCGGTTAATTATATTGCGGAAACAAAATCGCAATTAAAGCCATTCAGTTTCCAGATTTTACCTGTGCCGAGCAGAAACAATCTTACGATTGCCTATTCATTACCCAAGGTGCAGAAAATAAGCCTTGCTATCTACGATGTCCTGGGTCGGCAGGTGAAGAGATTAAGGGATGGCATTGAAAAACCTGGTGATTACAAAATCTTCTGGAATGGATATGATGATAACAATCGCAAAGTTTCCTCAGGCGTCTATTTCTGCCGGTTTGAAACTGAAGGTTTGTGCTTAACAAAAAAGGTCGTTCTATTAAGATAAAAGATGCCTTGCTTCCTGCAATACCTTTTTTGGACTGTAGTTAAAAGGGGCGGAAAAAAATTTTGCGGCAGTGAAGATGAGCGGCTTTGACTGTTGATATTGATTCATTGGGTTGATGAGAATGCCGCTTACTTTTTCTACAATTTCGGGTTCTCTGTTGCGATAGGGAAATTTCCAGATAACCCCGGGGATATAGTCATTGGCAAAGATATTGTCCCAGATAAGGGGCGCTCTTTTATAGATTGCAGATATTCGGTTAACTTGAATTTCGGTTATCCTTTTTGATACGACATTTTTACCGGTCCAGAAGATTTCTATTTCAGGGTGCAAATTCTCGGCAATATAGAAGATATATTCCGATTCTTTAAGACCACAATACTGTGTTGGACAGAAGAATAGTGTAGTATTATTGAATTGTTCTTTTAAAAAGACATATAATTCATTTGCGGAATCGGTTTGAATCCTTGCATTCTCTTTATTCAGTTCTATTTTTATATCATCATAAAGAATACTGAAGTGCTTAATACCAGCGTGAACCAGTTGTTTTATTTTTTTTATTATTAATTTTGATTCGGGTTTTGGTCCCGGAGAAAGGGCATAATTGAAGATAATCTTCTTTTCTTCTGCACGATTATTCAGCGATGCAAATTCTTTTATTCTTTCCGTTGGATATGGTTTGTAGTATTCCCGGCGATGATAAGGGTCGGATTTTGGAGCATATACATAGGTGTTTAGTTTTAATTCGGAAAGGAAATTTATCAGATTAAGCCGCTGGGAAAAAGTATACGGTCGGCGATAAAATCCTTCAACAACTCCAAAATACTTATCGGGCATCGGTCAGTTCTTTTATTAATTTTAGCCAGGCATCGGGATTTTTTTCTAATCTTTTCAGTTCTTTATCAGGATTGATTCGGTATCTCTTCTGAAGATTCACTATTGAATCGCTCAGACCCTGCTCTGGGGAAATTCTGCTTCTTAACTCATTTTCCGCCCTTAGATATGCGGGCAGTTTGGGATTGTAAACCTCCTTTTTACAAGTAATAAGCGCACCAAAAAAGAACAAAAGTAATATTAGGCCTGATTTGGGGACTTGAAATTTAGAAATTGCTTGTGATTTATTCTTTACTACATCCACAGGTATTGCAGTTTGGGTATTATAATTCTTTCTACCGGTTCAGTGAGAAGTTGGATAATAGAGAATCTCTTTGGTGGATAGATAAGATAGGGTTTTTTAATACCTACCATATCCCCGGCAATACGAACTGCATCTTCGAATGAACCAAGGGTATCAACAAGACCTAATTCCTTTGCCTGCCTTCCCGACAGAATTCTTCCATCGGCAAACTGCAGGACACTATCTTTGGGCAAATTGCGGTTTTCTATCACCGCATCCACAAACTGTTCATACACATCACTGACAACATCCTGTAGTAATTTCTTCTCCCTGTCGCTCATCTTTCTGAAAGGTGAACCAATATCCTTATGTTCCCGTGATTTGATGACTTCAAAATTTATTCCTAACTTCTTCATCAGTTCTTCCAGTACCGGAAATTCCATTATGACACCGATAGAACCGGTGATTGTGCCGGGATTGGCAACAATCAGATGTGCCGGGAGAGAAACATAATAACCACCCGAGGCAGCAAGTGCACCCATTGAAACCACGACCTTTTTGGTTTCTTTCAGTTGCTTTATCTGGTTGTAGATTTCCTGGGATGCTGCCACACCACCACCGGGTGAATCAACCCTGATAATAACCGCTGGAATTGCAGGGTCTTCGTCAAATCTTTTGATGTCACGCACAATCCTCTTGGCTGAATCTATAATCCCTTCAATCTCAATCACACCAATATTACCGGTATAACCTGGTGGGGTTAGTTTCATTCCCAGACCGATTACTAACCCAATAATCACCGCCACGGCGAGTACAATTATTATTATGATATGGACTTTCTTCATTTTTTCCTCCTTAAATGCAATTTATTATTGCTGAAGTCAATTCAAATATTTATTGTTCCTTAAAGATTGTTCTCAGTGTTCTATCCAGAATTTCAGGTTCAATCTTGGTTACAAGTTTACCCTTATAGGCAAAGGAAATTCTACCGGTTTCTTCTGAGACGACGATACAGAATGCATCTGAATGTTCAGCCACCCCAAGGGCCGCCCGATGCCTCAATCCATAACCACTCCCAATGTCCGGGTCATCACTCAATGGTAAGATGCAACCGGCGGCAACTATCTTATCCCCCTCAATAATACAGGCACCATCGTGGAGCGGGGTATCAGGGAAGAATATTGTCTGCAAGAGAATGGAGTTTACCTGGGCATCAATCCGAACCCCGGTCTCCACAATATCCTTCAATCCAATTTCCCGCTGGATAACAATCAAAGCACCCCGTTTTTCTTCGGCAAGTTTTTTTACTGCATCGGTTATCTGGTCTATAATCGGTGTCTCTTCAACCTTTAAGAAAAACTTTAATGGCCTCTGCCTGCCAAGGCGTGCCAGGGCATTTCTTATCTCGGGCTGGAAAAGGATTACAAAGGCAACGACCCAGACCGCAAGTATTGAGTTCATAATCCACGCCAATGCCTTTAAATTAAACCAGCGCGCAATGAAAGAGACTGCAAAGAAGAGAACAAGTCCAAATAGTATTGGTGTTGCCTTTGTTCCCTTTATAAATTTAAAAAATTGGTAGAATAGTATTGCTACAACGATGATATCAATAATGTCAAATGTCTTGACCTCAAGAAAACCGAATAACTTCATCTTGTAATTTTATCAATCAGAAGTGCAACTTTTTTCGCCTCTGCTACATCATGTACCCTTAATATTGATGCGCCATTTTTGATAAGCAGTGCCTCCACCGCGAGGGTTCCCTCAAGTCTCTCTTCCGGTTCAAGATTAAATGGTTTACCGATGAATGACTTCCGGGAAGGTCCAACAAGTAATGGTCTATTGAAGACCTTCAATTCAGCGAGTCGTTCAATAATTTCATAATTATCTTCTAATCTTTTACCAAAACCAAGCCCCGGGTCAATAATAATCCTTTCTCCGGAAATTCCTGCGTCCAGTGCCAGTTGAATATGTTCATTGAGGTATTTATGAATCTCCGCCATCAAATTTTTATACTTGGGATTTATTTGCATTGTCCTGGGAGTGCCTTTAATATGCATTATTACAATTCCCACTTTGCTTCTGGCAATTACCCTTGCCATTTCTTTGTCAAAGCCCAGCCCCGAGATGTCATTTATTATTTTAACCCCCTGGTCTATTGCATACCGGGCAACATTTGATTTATAGGTATCAACCGAGATTGGTATTTTTGCGGTTTTCATCGCCACTGGCAAGACCGATTTCAATCTAATTAATTCTTCTTTTTCACTTATCATCTCGGCACCCGGGCGTGTTGATTCCGCACCGATATCAATAAAATCAGCGCCTTCCTGTTCCATTTCTTCAATAACCTTTCTCACAGTTGTTGATGTCGTATAACGACTGCCACTGTAGAATGAATCGGGACTTAAATTGATAATGCCCATAATATAAGTGCGATTGAACTTAATCTCTGTATCATCTATCCTTAAAACAGGCAAATCTTGTATTGAAATGACCTCGGATAGATTTTTCTTTACCCTTTCCATCAATGGCTGTTCGTTTAATCTATTTATTATCTTTTCAATCTCCCTGACATTGGCAAAGAGGAGGATATCAAATCTTTTTCTTTTTCTCCCATAGTAGGCGTCCTTTGGTATTGCAACATCAGCCCCGCAGACAAGGGCAATCTGTTTGAGGATGTTCGCCTGGGCGGATGAAAGGTCCTTCAATTTTATTACTTTATAATCTAACTTTTTTAAGAAAATTGAATGGGCATCAGGGTCGACGCCGATCTCCTGTAGTTCTTTTAAGAGCAGTTCTGGTCTTTGGATATCAAGAATCTGCATTAACTATTATACAATAAAATCCAGCCGTGTCAACTATTTGTTTAATGAAATCTTTTTGTAATTTTATTGGAAAAAAATAGCCTGAATAGTCTAACTTGAAAAATGCGAAACCAAACAGAAGTTTTGAGTTCGCCCTTGACTTTATTTAAAGATGGGATAAAATTAAATGATGGTTCCTGATGATATCGGGGTAATCATCCCGGCATATAATGCGGAAAATACAATCGGCAGGATTATTGAGGGATTATGCTTAATAGGATTTGATAGAAAGAATATAATCCTTGTGGATGATGGTTCTGTGGATAATACTGCCGGGATTGCATTTAAATGGGGGGTTGAGGTTATAAGAATAAAAAAAAATAGTGGAAAGGGTTACGCATTGAGGCTCGGCTTTCAGGAGGCGATTTCAAAAGGATTGAAGATGGTCTTTACCTTGGATGCAGATGGACAACACAGGGTATCCGAAATTCAAAATTTTCTGAAATTTTTCCGGGATTATGACCTTATCATCGGAACCCGTACGATAGATTCGAAAAAAATGCCATTTATAAGAAATATCGTGAATAGGACTACTTCCCTCGTGATTTCATTGTTGAGTCATAGATATATACCTGATGTCCAATCAGGGTTTCGGCTAATTAACCTGAAAATTTTTGATAAGGTAAGATTAAAGACAAAGAACTTTCAGACAGAATCAGAGATTGTCTATAAGGCAATTAAAAATGGATACAGAATTCAATTCGTTCCAGTGAGCACAATATATCACAATAATGGTAAAAGTTATATAAATCCGATTATTGATACTTTAAGGTTTGTAAATATGGCGGTGAGGTTTTTGTGGGTGTAATTCTTTTGACAAACGATGATGGCTATGATGCCCTGGGTTTTCAGGCACTTTATAATGGTCTTAAGAAGGATTTTAATCTATTTATTTCTGTCCCGCGAAATCAGCAGAGCGGGGCAAGCCATTCCCTCACCCTGAGAAAACCAATCAGGGTGGAAAGACACCAGAAAAATTTCTACATCATTGACGGTACACCCACCGATTGTATACTCTTAGCCTATCACGACCTTATAAAAGAAGATATTGATATGGTAATATCGGGTATAAATCATGGTCCTAATATGGGTAGTGATGTATTCTATTCGGGTACGGTTGCTGCAGCCCTTCAGGCGGCGACACTGGGAATAAAGAATGCGCTGGCAGTTTCTCTATCCGGGGAGAAATATCAGGATTTCTCCCGGGCAGTTGGATATGTTAAAGATTTAATAAAAAGGCTCGTTAACCATTCTAATTCAATTCAAACAAGAAGTTTTGAGGGTCTAATATTAAATATCAACATACCTGAAGGGATAATAAAAGGGGAGAAGATCACCCGGCTTGGCAAAAGGATTTATAAAGATAAGGTCTTTCGTGATAATGAAAAGAACGGGGTTATGTATAGCGTGATAAATGGGGTCTTAGATTATAAACTTGATGCCAATACTGACTTTGAGGCGGTTGAGATGGGTTATGTATCTATCACACCTTTGAAGCTTGATCTGACAAACTATGAAGCGATAGAAGAGATTAAAAGATGGTTGTTAGAGATGCATTTCACCCCTTGACAAATTGAAAATTTTGCTTATAATATATATGCTTAAGAATTGGTCTTTGACAATAAAAAAAATTATAATTGTCCAAGGTATTGGGTCCAGAACTCCTAAATTTAATTCCTTTGTGGAGAGTTTGATCCTGGCTCAGGACTAACGCTGGCGGCGTGTCTTAGACATGCAAGTCGAACGGACACCCCGTTGTAGCAATACAGCAGGGTGTTAGTGGCGAACGGGTGAGTAACACAAAGGTAACTTACCCCGGGGTGGGGCATAACCCTGCGAAAGCGGGGCTAATTCCCCATATTCTTACTGGACATAAGTCCAGTAAGGAAAGATTTATCGCCCCGGGAGAGGCCTTTGTCCCATCAGCTAGTTGGTAGGGTAACGGCCTACCAAGGCGATGACGGGTAGGGGGTGTGAGAGCACGTCCCCCCACATGGGAACTGAGACACGGTCCCAACTCCTACGGGAGGCAGCAGTCTAGAAATTTGCGCAATGGGCGAAAGCCTGACGCAGCGACGCCGCGTGGGGGATGAAGTCCTTCGGGATGTAAACCCCTGTTGAAGGGGACGATAATGACGGTACCCTTCGAGGAAGCCACGGCTAACTCCGTGCCAGCAGCCGCGGTAATACGGAGGTGGCAAGCGTTGTCCGGAATCACTGGGCGTAAAGGGTGTGTAGGCGGTCTGATGGGTCGGGTGTGAAAGCCCCCGACTCAATCGGGGAATTGCACCCGAAACTATCAGGCTTGAGGCCGTGAGGGGGGAGTGGAACTCGCGGTGTAGCGGTAGAATGCGTGGATATCGCGAGGAATGCCGATGGCGAAGGCGGCTCCCTGGTGCGGTCTCGTAAGAGAGCTGGTTGGTCTTTATCTTCGGATAATGGTCAACCGGTCCTGACGCTGAAACACGAAAGCTGGGGGAGCAAACGGGATTAGATACCCCGGTAGTCCCAGCCCTAAACGATGTGCACTTGGCATATGCCAATAGGTGTGTGCCGGAGGTAACCCGTTAAGTGCACCGCCTGGGGACTACGGCCGCAAGGTTGAAACTCAAAGGAATTGACGGGGACCCGCACAAGCGGTGGAGTATGTGGTTTAATTCGAGGCAACGCGAAGAACCTTACCTGGGCTTGAC
>JBDRWI010000099.1:0-7291 GCA_039802265.1 Caldifarciminota bacterium
CTGGTTCTGATTCAGGTTTAATATCTGCCTTATCAAAATCAAAATAGATTCCATAAACCGAGGCACTCCCTTTTGCCTGAATGTCACTCATCAGGCTCTTCGCATCAGCAATAACTTGCTGTTCCATAGCTTTTTGCTCAATAATTCTAATCATATACATTTTCCCCTCTCCTATAGTGCTAACATAAGAATTAACATATACCCAGAAAGTTTTACCTGCTTTATCCAGTTTTAACCAGATGTAATATTTATCTTTTTGAAAAATTTTTACGCCGCCAATCTTTTTAATGGCATTTTCATAATTTCTGATAACTTCTAATCCACTTGGAGGAGTAAATCCTTCCTTTATCCTATACGTAATTTCATATACCTTGCCTTCAACTTTAATTTCTTTACCTCTTTCATCTCTGAAATCGACTTCATCATAATTTTTTTCATCACAGTTATAGAGATAAAAATTTCCCATCCTGGTGAACATCGGATGATCCTTGCAACCCTTTCTATCCTCCTGAGCAAAGGCAACACTACTAATTGCGATTACAAAAAAACCAATCAGTAACATTATTTTCCCAATTTTCTTCATAGCAAATACCTCCTGTTTAATTTCTTGTTTTTAAATATATGCCATTATCGGTTTCGTTATACAATTCCCATCTCCTAATAAACTATTCACAACTCTGCCACTTAGGCCATTTTCTACCTCCATAGCTTAAATTTACAATTTAATGCACTGATATTGTTTTTGAAAGTTACCCCTATTTAACTCTTCCCCCCTTGATATGAGGATCATAAAAAATTGTCTTTCTGGCTATATTGTCCCTTCTTGTAATTTCTGGCTCATTCAACTCACGCTTGGGATCCGCTTCTGCTTCAATTATAAAAGGACCTTGCCCCCAACCTTTGTCCTTACTATAAAAAGGGGCATAGGTGCTTTCTCTAAAAGTATACTTAAGTTTTGTTTTATAATATCTATTAGGGTAAACATCGAAAAAGTGCGCGCTGTGCTGAAGTATAACAGTATTGTCTGGTTCATTGATGATACGCCAAATTATTGGAACTACTACAGGTGAATGCTGTGTTCCCCTGTTCATGACCCAGATTTCAAATTCAAGATAATCACGACGGTCTGCATAGAAAAAGTACCATCCGCCTCCTCCAAACCATTGAACCTTCACTTCCCTTATTTCACAAAGTAAGTCAACATCATGATTGGGAGCTATATAGAATTCAGCGCTTTGATTCATAAATTCCTCACTTGTAGGCATAATAAGAAATAAATATAGGCCATCAGGCAAATTTTGAGGGACAGTGTACTGGTAAGATCCCGTATTAGGAGTACTATTAGTGACCGGAAACCATTGATTCGCCTGCCGGTTCTGCAGAACAATTTTTATATTTTTTAAATCGGCATCCGCCTGCCTTACCTGTTTCCAGATAATGGTATAGGGCTTGCCCTTAACCAACACTTCCTTAGTATTGGGATTATCATAGTATTTGGGAAAGATGAAACTAAACACAGGTGGTCTTAAACGTTTAACCCCAGCTTCATAGATGATCGTAAAAAATCCATCACTCGAGTCCTGTATTTTGTTATCTAATGACATTACATAAACCTTAAATTTAGGCCCTTCGTAAATATTCTCGGGAACTCTATACATGTAACTTCCCGTGTTAGGTATATTTTCTACCACAGAATACCATCTCCCCGTTCCTCCTTCCCATTTGAGCATGATTTTTACATTGCCACTGAAATTTTGACTCTGCCATTTTATAGTATATTGTTTCCCTATTTCCCATATTTCTCCTCCATTTGGGTATGTAACTTTTATGCTCGGAGACACCTGAAATTGGGGTTGAGGTTGTGACTGAAACTGCTTGGGTTGTTCCGCTGGTTTGAGGGGAGAGACTTTATAGGTGGATACCTGTGCGAACAGCATTTCTGGAGTTGATGGTAAGAAAAAGGGAGCAACTAAAAAGCTAAAAATGAACAGAAAAAATTTTGCGAATCTCGTGATCCCAATTCCTCTCCCATGGACGACAATAATATTTAGGATTTTTGCAACAGACATCCTCTACCACCTTCCTCTCCCATAAATTTGGTTCTGGATATGATGTCCCTTCATATGATCTTTTTACCTACTTCATGCGCTTGGGGGGCCAACCTTCTTTTTCTCCACCACCACTTCCTTCACTACCACTTCCTCCAGTAGATCTACCCCCTTTCCTTTCTTCACTTCCAGTTGTGGCTTCTTTTCTTCCCGTTGTGGTTCCTTCTCTTCCTGTAAGGTAAAGGTTTGTACTGATATTTCCATCTGTGCCTGAGGGAACAGAACCGCTCCGGGATGGTGCTATACCATCGTCCTCAAAATGGGGTGTCTCGGGTCTTCCATCATTCGAACGAGCGAAATTATAAGCCTCGAGAATAGAAACCTTCCCGTTGTTATTCGAATCAGCATTAACGATCCCGCTTCCATCGGGCTTTCTCCTTGTTAGGGCAGCAAAATACCAGTAGGTAAATTCCCCGAATTGAAGTGATGAATGGGCCCAGGAAACCTCGTTTGCCGCACAGGAAGACATTATTGTCCGACGGGCTCTTGTGAGCGGAGGGATAAAAGATCCACTGAAGCATTGCTTCATTTGGATGACCATGTGGTTGTACCGACTTACTTTATTCACCTCATTGGCAAAATCCGTATTGCTCATATTCACATTCCATAGGCAGAGCGCATTTGGAGAGCCATGATCATTTAACATGATATAAAGCATATCGTTATCGGACATCGTTTTTGAGAGCGTGTTGAATACGGTTGTGATAGCGGCGGGTGTTGCAGAGTAATGAACCGGCATGGAGGCATCACGGGGCGTGCCATCGGCATAGATCACATAGATCCTCTGTGCTGCATATCCATTGGAACGAAGGATGTTATACATCGTCTAGAGATCATTCCAGTATCGAACATGATTATTGGCAGGACTCACACCCCCTGCTATCAAAACAGCGTATCTACCGGGAAGGTCAACGGGAGGCTCGTAGGGCTTAAATTCGGGCAAGGGCCTGAAGGATATGGAAGAGGGCGTTAGGATCTTCAGTTGTTCTAATTTTTCTATTCTGATAATGACCGATTCCCCCTGAACAGATGGATGGTCTTGAGGAGTTGGTTTCAATAATGTCCCGGTGATAGAGATTTTATCTCCCACCTTCAGGCCCATTGGCTTTGGACCTACAATGGGGATATAGGACTCCGGTGGCAATGGGGTATCCACATAGACCCTTTTAATGTCATCGATCACCATCGGTATAGACCCATCATAATAAAAGCCCTCAATTGTGATCTGCTTGTTGATAAAGCTCATTCTCTCTGGACCTCGCACTTTAGAGATGCTAAGTACCTGTATTATTGGCTTAGTTTCTGCCTTTGGAAATATCTTAGAATTGGGTTGGTGTTTCTGAATCTGTCCCCATGCCATCATAGTGACAACAAAGATAAAGATACTAATCGTTAAGATTATTCCCTTTCTTTTCATACGATCACCTCCTTACATTCTACATCTGTTTCATTTCCCATGTGCCTGGGCAAATAATGCCTTCCTTAAATACTCTATGTGTGTATTCCCCTTTGCCTGACCATTTGCCACCGCTAAGGCACAGGGTGCCCTTAAACCTTGTCTCCTCGCCAACCTTCTTCATTACACCTTTAATGTTGCAGCAACCTTTTATGGCCTTTCTTGAGAATTCTATTTTTACCGGTGTCAAAGGTTATCTTGAGATCAAGAGGGGAGATTAGAGGAGCTACGCAGGAAAGGCTTTTTAGGAAAAGATACGAGAATGTTTTCTTAGAGTACTAATTAAGCCCTTCTCTGGAAGCGGATCGACCCTTCTCTTCCCTCCTCACCTCCAAACCCTTGGGCTTATTATTCAAAATATCAAATATCTCCCTTTTGTAAAGGGATATTTTTGTTTTATTAGACGAAAAGAATTCCAAAAATATTCAAGTCGCCTGGTAAGGCTTGTGGTCAGAATTCAGAGCATTTGACCCCTTTGGATAGCCAGCTTCCTTTCCTTACACATGGAGAATAGCCTTGTTGATGAATCTTATAAATTTCCAGATCCCTGTATCAGGATTATAATCATGAGACTTTGAGCCTGATCTAACTAATGACAAAAGCCTTTCTATTTAAGATGAATTCCTTGGGCACAAGAAGAAAATCAATCCAGAGCAATCCGACAAAAATCAGGATGGTATCGAATAAACCGCCTCACGCAAAAATTGTCTTCACGGAAGGGTTATCTTTATTTCCCATCTCCGCGGCTACCCGTTCTGGCGAAATTCGGTTGAAGATTCGTTTTGTAACGGAAGTCTCCATCCCACCCCATTGCAAAGAAGTCCATAGGATGACCTCCCCTGGCCTTAACCCCCTAACACCGAAGAAAAGGCAGGGGATGTGTGGTTTCACCCTTTTAAGGTTTTGGCGGAGGTGCTGTCGGGTTGATCGTATAATATACCACCGGACAATGAGTCCTTGTTGTAAATCTCTTTTGTAAAAATTCTTTGCCTTTAAATTTAACTTTTACAATGTATCCGCCCGGATCTCCCCTAAAATTTCTATCCTGTAGTTTAAAAGTATTTTCACCTCTGTTAAGTCTCTTATTCATTTCCCATCCTACAAGGCGACCTTCATGGAATACACCTATATCGAAACCATCTTGGGTTCCACCATCATATTTTATCGTTACAATAAAATCTATGGGTTGGCCGGGTCTAAACCAAATGGGCTGAGCTTCAAGATTAATAATATGGGTCGCTCTCATGACTTCTTCCTCTGTAAGGGCTTGGACAGAGGGAGTAGTTAGGGAAAGTAAAAAAGCTATCATTAAGAATGTGATAATCGTTCTCATCGTTTCACCTCCTGTTAGAATATGGATGAATTTCACCTCGCGAATCGTCTATCTTTTTTACCCAATCACCCCCCCTTTTTAATGAATATTTGCTTAGCGATCTTATAGACCCGATCATTTCTCTATTGCTCCACTAATTCCACTCGCCGATTCTTGACACGGCCCTCGTCTGTTTTATTAGAAGCAACCGGAGCAAGAGAGGCAACTCCGAAGGCTTTGAGTCTCTCAATAGAAATCTTATGTTTCGTCACCAGCTCCTTCATCACAGCATCTGCCCTTGCCTTCGAAAGCTTCATGTTGTAATCAAGACCACCAACATTATCCGTATGACCTACAACATAGAGCTTCAGGGTTTTATTCTCTTGAAGAAGTTTTGCTATCTCCTTAATTGCAGGCTCGGATTCCGCCTTAATATCCGCTTTATCAAAATCGAAATAGATCCCATATACTGAAGCACTACCTTTCGCCTGGATATCGCTCATCAGGCTCTTTGCATCCGCAACAACCTCCTGCGCCATTTCTGCCTTCTCAACAATCGTGAGCCTATACACCTTACCACTGGTGCTCACGATTACCCAATATGTTTTTCCACCCTTACTGAGTTTCAGGTACGTTTTACCAAAATGTAGATCCTCCTTAACAACTACTCCACCAATCTTCTTAATAGCATCCTGAAAGTTCCGTATAATTTGTAGCTCGCTTGGTGGCTTATGGTCTTGTTTAATCCGATAATCGGTAAAGTGGAGTTTTCCCTCAACCTTAATCTCTTTCCCTTTTTCATCCACAAAATCAGCCTGATCAAAATCCCTTTCTTTGCACTCAAAGATATAAAAATTGGGCATCCTCGTAAACATCGGATGGTCTTTGCAGCCCTTTTCATCCTCCTGGGCAAAGGAAATACTATAAACCCCAAATACAAAAACTCCAAGCCACAAAATTATTCTTTTTCTACTGTTCATAGCCTGCACCTCCTCATAGTTCTAAATTCTTGATTTCTGGCGAAACTTTTGGTTCACCCTTTCTACAATTTGGTTTTTACCCTTCTCATCAATGGAATGGTACTACTCATAAAATGTCCCAGACGGGTGATGGTAAAGCCGCCAAAAAGATTTGGTTGAGAAGGAAAAGGAAACCTAACAATAAATTGGCAAAACCCCAGTCCCTCTTCGTAAATTTTGGGTAAAATTTGGGTCAATGCTACAAACCCATCCTTTAAGGTCCATGGAATCACATTTTGTATTTTCTTATCGCCGTTTCTGTCCGATATATTAAAAGTAGAGGTTTGCACGGAAATATTGTAGGTCGCCGGGGTTAACGGAAGGTAAAGGTTAAGAACATTATCTCTGCAGCCAAAAATATCAAAAATATTATTGTTAAAAAAGTAAGACATAGATTTTTAAGACAAATTCACATAATTGACCCAAATCCACCCCAAAGGCAGTGTTGAATTCCTCGGAGGGTAAGAAAATGTAGGTCTATTCTTAATCAAGGAGAATTTAATGCCGGCGTTCCAGTTTAATAGATCAATTTGTTGTCCCTGAGGTGTAGGTGAGATTTGGGTTGTCGGGACGATTCTATTTTTGTAAATAGAACCGTCCCCCTTTCTTTCGATTACAGAACGGCATAGCCAAAGGCTCTTCCTATTCCCTACCGTACATACATTCCGAACGCAGAATGTTCGATCAATCCATCCCCAATCAATGAAGGGACTGCAGGGATGATAGCAAGAATCGCTGCATAAGAGGTATAGAGCAGAGATGGTTCTCGATTTTTCTTTAATTTCGGGCCATGTCTTCGAAGGTTTCAGAATAATGCTTTCGACTTTTTCTACCAGGTTCATCCAAAGTCTCCTCTCTAAGGAGTTTTAAATTTCATTCCGTTAAAGTGTATTTTCTAACAAAGACTCCTTTTTCGTCCAATGCCATCTGAAAGATATTTCCCTCAGAAGATACTCGAATGGATTGCCAGATTTCATGAGGCATACTCTGGATAAAAAGATTTAGGTATCCCAATTCTTTACCTTCCGGGCTAAAAACTACAATGGTATTGTAGGATTTGGATTGATCCTCAAGAGATACGCCAAGATAGATTCTCTCCTTTTGATCGTCCCAAATGCCTAGGAGGTAGGCAATTGCCATTTCAAAATGCACTATATATTCGGGTTCCCATTTTGAAAGGTTATCTTCTTTTGAACGATAAATCACTGCTGTTATATCCCCTATTTTTTCAGCTTGCAAGACTCTTTTTCCATTTAAAGATAATTTTCCAGGAACAGAGATTCTTTTAACAGATTTTCCATCGAGAGATGCTATTCTCACCGAGCGATTTTCTAAAACAACCCATATTCCTGTAAATTTCCCTTCTCTCACAATAAGAATCTCTATAACCTCAAGA
>JBDRWI010000100.1:0-6855 GCA_039802265.1 Caldifarciminota bacterium
TAACACTTTGACAGGCAGGACAACTTTGTTTGCCAAAAATCAATATTTTCATTTAAGATATTATAGATGATAAATTGTAAAAGTCAAAGGATTAGAATCGATAAAAAATTCTTATCTGTTCACCCTGTCGGTCAATGACCATATCGAGTTGGTTCTTGATGTTTGCCACCAGTTTTTGAAAATCGTAAGCATTTTTTGGTTGCTGATTATTTATTGAGACAATGATATCGCCAGTTGACAATCCGAGCATTGCGCCAATTGAGTTGGGCTCGACTTCAACAATCACAACACCGTCTTCACTATTTAATTGGTATTTGCGCATCAAGGTGTAGTTATTATCACTGACCGTAACGCCGATTTTGGTTTTAACCTTTTCTATTTTCCCTTCGCTGATAATTTTCTTTTCACTTTCTTTTGCTTGGGCGATAAATTTCTTTACTTCATTAATTGGAATTGCAAACCCGATTCCTTCAGAACCACCGCTGCGGCTAAAGATGAAAGTATTAATACCAATTACTTCACCTAACGCATTGACCAACGGACCGCCAGAATTACCCGGATTTATTGCCGCATCGGTTTGAATCATATTTTTAAGTTCCCGGCCACCAAGTTGGCTCGATTTGATTGTGCGGTTGAGTGCCGAGATGACACCAACAGTGATTGACGGTTGGGCGTCTTCTAATAAAAACCCGAACGGATTGCCAAAGGCAATACACCATTCGCCGATCATCAACTCGTCAGAATTACCTAAAGTTGCTGAAGGTAAATTTTTACCATTGATTTTTATCAATGCTAAATCCCGCGTATGATTAATATCAATTAACTCACCATCAAATTGCCGATTGTCTGGCAACGTTACTTTAATTTTGGTAGCACCTTCGACGACATGGGCATTAGTGATAATATCACCGGATTCGTTAATAATAACGCCCGAGCCTAAACTTTGAATTTGCTCTTTATATTGACGCCGTGGAAAGAAGTCTTTGAAAAACTCGTCAAAAAATGGGTCAGAAAATGGACTTAGAAAAGGCGAAGTAGTTACAATTCGTTCTTGAATTACCGTAATACACACTACTGCTGGGCTAACCTTTCTTGCCGCTAAAACAATTGCGGTCGTGCGGGAATTAGTAATCTCAGTTTGCAACGAAACAGGCACAACCGAGAAATTGCTGTTTGTCTCTTTACTTACTACTGATTTACGATTGGATATCGCTAATATCCCAATAGCAATCAAAATTAGGCAAAAAATTAACAAAAGATATTTCCGCATATTTTCTATTTTATATCCGAGTAAAATAAAAGTCAAATAAAAAATAAATCTTGACATTTCCAAAGATTTCTTTAAAATTTATAATAGAAGTTCTTTGAAACCCTTAATTAGCAATGGCAGCAAAAAGAGAATGGTGGTAATGTCATTGCTGGGTGAAATTCTGCTTGACAATTTAAAAAAAATTTATATAATACTAATTACGCAGATTTTAATTGTCTGCGATAAGTGTTCTTTGAAAACTGGGAATTTGTAATGGCAGGCTCTTCATAAGCTACTAAGAGCATATGGTGGATGCCTTGGCAACCGCAGGCGATGAAGGACGTGGTAAGCTGCGATAAGCGCCGGTGAGGTGCACACAACCGTTGACCCGGCGATCTCCGAATGGGGAAACCCGTGTTGAGTAAATATCAACACATCTTTGGATGTTTGGTCCAAAGAGGCTAACCCACTGAAGTGAAACATCTCAGTAAGTGGAGGAAAAGAAAGAAATTCGATTTCCTGAGTAGCGGCGAGCGAAAGGGAAACAGCCCAAACCGATTCGTGCGTTAAAGCGAGCAGGCGTTGCACGAACGGGGTTGTGGGATTTAGTCGCAACAGACTGCTCGGAGTTGGAGGAGTTACCAAGATTTTTCTGTAGCCGAAATGTCCTGGAAAGGACAAGCCATAGAGGGTGATAGTCCCGTAGGCGAAACAGAAAAATCCTCCTTAGACTAAATCCCAAGTACCACGGAGCACGAGGAACTCTGTGGGAATCGGTCAGGACCATCTGATAAGGCTAAATACTCGCGGTTGACCGATAGTGCACAAGTACCGTGAGGGAAAGGTGAAAAGAACCCCTGGCGGGGAGTGAAATAGAACCTGAAACCATATGCTTACAATCAGCAGGAGCTATTTTTACCTTTCCGCAAGGTTTGGTAAAAATGGTGACTGCGTGCCTTTTGCATAATGATCTGACGAGTGATTGTATCGAGCAAGGTTAATGTCCACCAGGACAGTAGCCGTAGCGAAAGCGAGTCCGAAATGGGCGCTAAGTTCGATGCAATCGACCCGAAGCCCGCGCGAGCTATCCATGGTCAGGATGAACTCCGAGTAACATCGGAGGGAGGTCCGAACCGGTGGGTCTTGCAATACCCTCGGATGAACTGTGGATAGGAGTGAAAGGCTTACCAAGCCGGGTGATAGCTGGTTCTCCCCGAAATGCTTTTAGGAGCAGTCTTTGGGGTTTGGTGACGGTGGTAGAGCACTAAATGGGCGATCTCCGACTATGTCGGAGAAAACCCGATTAAACTCCGAATGCCGTCATCTCAGACCCAAGGAAAGAGGCAGTGGGGGCTAAGCTCCATTGCCGAGAGGGGAATAACCCAGACCATCAGCTAAGGTCCCTAAATTTCGGCTAAGTGGGAAAAGATGTGAGTTTACTAAGACAGCTGGGATGTTGGCTTAGAAGCAGCAATCATTTAAAGAGTGCGTAACAGCTCACCAGTCAAGTGAACTTGCGCTGAAAATGTACCGGGGCTTAAGCCGAATACCGAAGCTATGGCAGCGTTCGCAAGAACGCTGGGTAGGGGAGCGTTCTGTTGTAGGTTGAAGATGCATCGCGAGATGCATTCGACGAAGCAGAAGTGATTATGTCAGAATGAGTAGCGATAATGCCGATGAAAAATCGGCACGCCGAAAACCCAAGGGTTCCTGGGGAAGGTTAATCCGCCCAGGTTTAGTCGGCCCCTAAGCCGAGGCTGAGAAGCGTAGGTGATGGCAAAGCAGTTAATATTCTGCTACCAGTTTGGTTTCGTTACGAGCCATGGGGGGACGCAGAAACAAGGATTGAGCCCGGTGTTGGATGTCCGGGTCTAACCGACTTAGCTGGAGTGTAGGAAAATCCGCACTCGTAATGCTGGGTCGGGAATGGGACGCTGAGTAATCAGCGGAACTCAGTCGGCGTTTCTGCCGAGAAAATCCTCTAAGCCAGAAACCAGACTGACCGTACCGGAAACCGACACAGGTGGGTGAGGAGAATATCCACAGGCGCTCGGGTGAGCCCTCGTTAAGGAACTCGGCAATCTAACCCCGTAACTTCGGGAGAAGGGGTGCCCTGTCTTGACAGGGCCGCAGTGAAGTGGCTCTACCGACTGTTTAACAAAAACACAGGTCTCTGCAAAGCCGTAAGGCAATGTATAGGGACTGACACCTGCCCGGTGCTGGAAGGTTAAGGAAGAATGTCATCCGCGAGCAATCGCGGGGCAGCATTCGACCGAAGCCCCAGTAAACGGCGGCCGTAACTCTAACGGTCCTAAGGTAGCGAAATTCCTTGTCGGGTAAGTTCCGACCTGCACGAATGGTGTAACGAGTAGAGCGCTGTCTTGACGAGGAGCCCGGCGAAATTGTAGTGGCGGTGAAGATGCCGCCTGCCCGCGATTGGACAAAAAGACCCCGTGAACCTTTACTGCAACTTGTCATTGGATTTTGGCAAAGCATGTGTAGCATAGGTGGGAGGCTGTGAAGCCCTGCCGCTAGGTGGGGCAGAGCCGTCAGTGAAATACCACTCTTGTTTTGTTGGAATTCTAACCCTGGCAACCAACCAGGGGACAGTGGCAGGTGGGCAGTTTGACTGGGGCGGTCGCCTCCTAAACGGTAACGGAGGCGCCCAAAGGTTGGCTCAACACGGACGGTAACCGTGTGGGGAGTGTAAGAGCATAAGCCAGCCTGACTGCGAGAGTCACAACTCAAGCAGAGACGAAAGTCGGGTCTAGTGATCCGGTGATGCTGGATGGAAGGGTCATCGCTCAACGGATAAAAGGTACTCCGGGGATAACAGGCTGATCGGGCCCAAGAGTTCACATCGACGGCCCGGTTTGGCACCTCGATGTCGGCTCATCGCATCCTGGGGCTGAATAAGGTCCCAAGGGTTGGTCTGTTCGCCCATTAAAGCGGTACGTGAGCTGGGTTCAGAACGTCGTGAGACAGTTCGGACTCTATCCATCGTGGGCGTAGGAGACTTGAGGGAAGTCGTCCACAGTACGAGAGGACCTGGATGAACGCACCTCTGATGCACGAGCTGTCCTGCCAAGGGCACCGCTCGGTAGTCAAGTGCGGACGGGATAACCGCTGAAAGCATCTAAGCGGGAAGCCCCTCCCAAGATGAGGTCTCCCGAGTATGCTCCCGTAAGGGAGTAATACCCTGAAGGCTCATCGTAGATTACGATGTTGATAGGTCACAGGTGTAAGCCCAGTAATGGGTTGAGCCAAGTGATACTAATCAGCCGTGCGGCTTATGTAAGCCTGCCATTTTTAATTGTAATCAAACCACAGGGATTGAAAGCAAATTGCCCGGTGGCAATACCGGAGGGGCAACACCTCTTCCCATACCGAACAGAGTCGTTAAGCCCTCCAGGGCCAATGGTACTGTACTGGTAACGGTACGGGAGAGTAGGTCGTCACCGGGTTTTTTTGCTACCCCCTGCTAACTTTTGGCATTAGCACACACGAATTAAAAACATCTAAAAAATTAACACGGCTATTGCTTTGAATCTTAAATAAATAGCACAAATTTTTTATTTTGAAACAAATAATTTTCGTAAATAAATTGCTTGACAATAAAAAAAAAATTGTTAAAATCCATTGGGTATAGTAATATGAAAAATCTTAGTAGATTTATAAGTGTTATTTTAAAAAGAAGGGAGGTGAACTGAAATGAGAAGCGAAAAGGGATTCACACTAATTGAGTTGTTAGTTGTGATTCTGATTATCGGTATCTTACTCGCATTGGTTTTACCAAACTTTGTCTTGTTTACTGAAAGAGCACGACGGGCATCAGTCAAAGACAATATGCATGTTATCCAAACCGCACTTGAAGCTTATGCTACTGACCACTTTGGCTGCTATCCAGTGCAAGTTGGGGTTGTCAGTGTTGGCGAAGAACATCCGTTATTATTCTACTTCCCTGGCGGTGATATTTACTATCCACCAGAAGAAGGAACCTTTGGTCGACCAATTGTTAACCCCTATACTGGTTTAAGATATAATGATGAAAATGCTGGTTTTGAAGATTTCTTATATGGTGACCAGACATTTGAAATGCCGGGTCAAAATGCGCAAGTGGTTGGAACTGATGATGACTGTCCATATTTTGATTGGGCAGGCTTGAACGAAGATTACGGTGGCTATATCACAGTCGGTGTTTGGCCCGAAGGTGATGTGCCCGAACTTCCGCCACAAGAATATGGTATTGCTGGTTGGGGCAGAAATACGGATGAAGATGACTATCCAATGTATGAGTTTGCTTCTAACGCCGAAGACCTCTCAGCTGATTGGTGGATTTTCTATGTCTTGCACAACTAATTGCTCATAACACTAATTTCAGGGGGCAGAAATGCCCCCTTTTTATTTTGTTGCATTTAATTACCGTAGAAAAACTTATATTATAAATATAATATTTAAAGCACTTAAATTTTTATCTATCAACGTGTATTTCATAGAATTAGCCGATATTTCTTGAAAATAAGGGTACTGTCCCCCATACGGCAATTTATCTAAAGATGTCTCTCAAAATTTTTATCTCAAGGATAGTATAATAAATAATCAGCGAATATTTTTGCTTGGAGATTTGCTGGTAGTTAACTATCAGCGAATCGAACTAACACAGTTCAGAAATCAACCATTAATTCAGCTCTGTCTTGAGCTAAGTAGTAGGTTTTCTCTTTAGTTTGCAATCAAGACTGGTATTAGGTATCGATATGAGTTAGTCGATAAGCGAATCTGAAGAAAATTAAGATTGTTTTGATAAATATTTGATGATTCTTTGAAGATTGGTCCTTATTGGTTTTGAAGTATCAACAGCCAGATAGTTTCTTTTATCCTTAACTTCATCAACATTATTTTTTAGTTTGTAATAAATTTCTGGTGTCGCATCGGAAAATGAGAACTCGTTTTTTCTTTTTTGCATTCGGCTTAAGACTACTTTTTCTGGACATTGACAATGGATAATATAAAATTGGGCAGCATATTTCTCGGCAATTGCTTTTAATTCCTGTCTTGATTTTTCCCATAAAAATGTCGCATCAACAATGACACTCTTTTTTTGACTTAAATAATTTCCTGCTCGTCGATATAACTCCTCGTAGGTCTTTTTTGACACTTCTGGGGCATAGATACCTTTGCCATAGCCTTCAAAACAGTGCTTTTCAATTGGCGTGTTGGTAATCTCTTTGCGAATAATGTCCGAAGACAAATGAAATGCCAGAATTTCATTTGATAAGTGTTGTGCCAAATAGGTTTTACCAACACCGGGTAAGCCCATTATCATTATTAGTTTTGGCGATACAAATAAGTTTTGAGCATATTTATCGGCTAAGGCAAAGTATTTTTTGGCTTCAAGTGCTGCATGCATTTTTTGGCTTTTCGACATACCTCGGTCATTAAGGTTAAAACTGGTGACTTTGCCCCGCACATATGCCCGATAACACTTATAAAAGTCTAAAACTTTTAACATTTCCCAGTCATTAGTATAATTAAGATAGCGGGCAATAAAGAAGTCGGCTAAGTGTTTGTGTTGATAAAACTCCAAATCCATCACAAAAAAAGCAATT
>JBDRWI010000101.1:0-6332 GCA_039802265.1 Caldifarciminota bacterium
CGCTTGCAACTTTTCTTGCTCTAGCTTTTTGCGTTCACTCTCTATCTGAGCTTTTTCGCTAGCCAAACTATCAACTCGGCCAGTGAGCATTTTCACCTCGTCATCGTGGGCCTCCAATTTGCCCTTGAAGTACCCGACTTGAGCAACTGCTGACTCGTAACGATTAAAAAACTCCTTGAGATCAAGCCCTGCCACGATCCCGCCGCCACTGTCGTCAAGTTGGCGGCGGCTGCTGCCGCCAGTAGACGTCAGGCTGTCGGCAAGTCGTTTTACCTCAGACTCCGAAAAACGGATCTCGCGTCCACGATCCGTCGTGATGTATTGCTTGGAGAGTTTTCCATCGCGAAGATACCGCTGCACGGTGCGCTCTGCCTTGCCGAGAATCTTTATAACGTCTTGCAAAGAGAGATTGTAATCATTAGGCATAAAGGATTGATTTAGATGTGCCATGGCGGGAAGTCTGGCGTCATCGGTGGCGACACCATGCCGCCAGCTGTCATCATTAAGTGTAGCACCATCTTTTTCCCTGTCAAGAGGCGCTCTTTCAATTTTCTGAAACAACCACAAAATCCCCAAAAAGACAGGACACAAGTCCGTGTCGGCGTCGTTTGACGATGGGTACAATACTGGTGCTATGTTCACTGTAAACGATCTGGTGCAACGGTATGGGCTGACGGCAAATCAAGTGCGGGACCGTTTGACAATGCTTGAGGGCTTGTTAGATGGGCACATCATTCGTGGGAGACAAAACGCTAAGTTGTTAACCGATGCGGGTTTAGCGATCTTTGATCGCCTTCTGCAATTAGAACGAGACGGAATTCCTGCCGCAACGGCGGTCTCGATGATGAAAGATGAGCGATTGAAAGACCAAAATACTATGGTCAATCTAGACCAAAACGACGGTCACACCCAAGAATTGATTCAAGAATTGCGCGCACAAGTGCAAGATTTACGCCAAGAGCGCGACCGGCTCTTAAAGCTCATCGAAGACTTGCAAGCACGGATCCCGGCGCTCCCATCTTCTGAACCCCGCCGGTCGTGGTGGGCGCGGTTGTGGGGGCGGTAGGAATAGATTGTACAAAAGTAGATGTGTGGCATCGCTGATTCTGTCGGTTGATTTTTGCTATGGATTTATAGAAAAATTAGCTGTATAATTAATAAATAATTGTTTGGGGTTTTGCAGGATTCTTTTGTTGCTTCCTCAAATCAGGTAGCGATTGTCCTCGATTTATAAACTAACCAGCAATAAAATATTAAAACCATGCTTAGGATAATTATTTTGTTAATTACAATTTCGGTTACCGCTGTAATATCCAGCGATATTTTAAAGACTGGACTTGTTAAAAATGACAGGGTAAATAGTCCTCGTAGCTTAGCAACTTACCAAAACGAACAATATAGCTTCCAAATAAAATATAATGACAAAGATTTTGTTATTGATACAAAGTTTACAAAATCAGCGGACAATGACAAACGAATTGCGATGATAAAATTCATAAATAATGAATACTATTACGGAACAAATTTAGAAAGTGCCGGATTATATATTATAGTGGATGGGGGGGATCAAGCGACACAAACTAGCTGTTTAAAATTTCCGGAAGAGATGGGCATCTTAATATCAACCAAAGAAATAAATATAAATGGGGCCATATTCACCGTATTTGAAGCTGAAGAAGGGGGTATGTCTCATATATACGAAAGAAATATTTATAGTACGGTTCATAATAATAAATGCTATAGAATAGTTCTTTTTATCTCGGCCGCTGAAGTTGGCGCTTTTGACCCTGGAACTGTCACTCAATTTAAAAAGACTGAAGTTTTAGAAAAACTTCGTCAGGTCGCCTCTATGTTCCAATTTACAAAATAAAATACAGATAATTAATTTTGCTCAACTCTATCTAAATTTTAGTGCCCTTGCCGCCTTTCGCTATTTGCCTTGCCGCAGGAGGATACTTATAATACATACACAACAATTTAAGATTGAGGAGTTGGCATGAAGAGAAAGGTTGTACATCAGCTCACCCCGATCGTATTTATCGCTTTCTTAAGCATTTTTCTTATTTCAAAGGAAGTTCTATCGCAATCAAATCAACTAGTCAGGGGGGTTGATGTTTCTGGATATCAACATCCTGGGGGTAAACAAATCGATTGGTCTCAAGTTTACAAAGCCGGTTACACGTTTGCTTTTATTAAAGCAACAGAAGGCACCAGTTACACAAATAGCTATTTTACAACTGATGTGAACAATGGACGTAACGCAGGCATATTAATGGGGGTTTATCATTTTGCTAGACCAGATAAAGGGAATGATGCTAAGGCTGAGGCGGAATATTTTATTAAAACAGCCGGAGAATACTTAAAAGAAGGATATTTAAGACCTGTGTTAGATGTGGAAAAAGCAGGAAATTTGAGTAAAAAAGAGCTATCAGAATGGGTCAAAGAGTGGATGGAAACTGTAGAAAAAGAAACTAACATCGAACCAATCCTCTACACATACAGCAGTTTTGGTAGGGACAATCTCGACGACTCTGTAACTCAATATGATCTTTGGATTGCGCATTATACAGCAAGAGAATCCCCCGATACGGCAAATTGGGGAAGTTGGAATTTCTGGCAATATACCAGCAGAGGTTCAGTGCCCGGTATTGAAGGAAATGTTGATCTTAATATTTTCAACGGCAATGTAAATGAGCTGAATAGCGTTTTTTGTTACAAATACTGCATATCTTCACCAATCAATTACTCTCTTATTCGTGCCAAGAGTGGAAACGATGTTTTTTGGTATCAAAACGGCAAGCGGTATCATGTACTAAATCCAGAAGTTTTGAATAAGATGGCTGGGATGCCTGGTTGGGGATGGAATTTAATTTACGAATTTAATCCAAGCGATATTGATAAAATTTCACGTGGGCCAGCATTCATTGCTCCCAATAGACAATCTGAAGGAGTATTAATTCGTCAGCAAGGGACCGATCCAGTATACCGTGTTGAGAATGGAAAACTAAATCATGTTTCGTTTGATGAGTGTAATCGCACAAATTGCTGGGATAATATTATTGAAATAACGCCGGAGATCATAAATCTGTTCTCCCAGACTCCAACGCTGTCAGAGAATTTCCTCATCTGCGCTGCAGGGGTTGACAAAATTATCGATGATTCAGAGATTGTCTGGCTTCTTGATGCGTGGCAGAAGCAGAAGGATTACCAAGGCTGTGGGGTGCCAACTGACGATGATTATATGAAGGCACTGGCTTTATGGATAAAACGGCAGCCAGTGGATGAGAATCCTATCATCCAAGAAGAATTCAAAATTGTTCGGCATGGGACCACTGAGGATTTTTTCGAAGATTGCCCTAAAGCCACTAAAAATAGTTTCTCTTCAGAGGATAAGGTTGCGATGGCTTTTATAGAGTTAACGGGAAATTATAAAGGACGTGAAGTACGTTTTGATTTCTTTGATCCACAAGGTAATCTCTATACGAGCGCTTCTAAGATCATGCAGCAATCACCTTGTGCGGCAGTGGGCGTTCTTATCAGAAACGCTCCAGTCGCGACGCTATTAGGTCAATGGACAGTAAAAATATATATAAATGAAAAGTTTCAATTCCAAGATACGTTTACTATTCAACCCATAGATGTAGATACTGATGATGATGGAATCCCTGATAAGAATGATCGTTGTCCTGTTCAAGCTGGCCCAGCAAGCAACAACGGATGCCCAGAGAACCGTCCGCCTGTTATCTCTTCACTGACTTACGAACCGGAAAGCCCAACTCCCGATGACACCATATATTTTGAAGCTAGAGCCTCTGATCCTGATGGCGACCCATTGACGTATGAGTGGTATTTGAATGGAGTCAAACAAACAACGGCTACGGCTGCGAGTGTGCAGTGGGCTCGACCTACTGAGGGCAATCACACAATGACGGTTAAGGTGTTTGATAATAAAGGAGGGAAGGGAGAAGCTAGCGTAACTTTCAGGGTTCAGAAAAAACGATCACAAGCACCACAGATTACTTTTATTGGTATTCCTAACGAAATCACTATCAATATTCCGACTAGCTGGCAGCTAAGTTTCTATGATCCAGAAGGGGACGTCAATTGGATACGTTTTGAACAGCTAGTAAACTCTAATTGGGTCAGTGCTGGGGAATGGGACCCGCAAGTGTCTAGAGAAACTCGGGGCACTATAGGTATCAAAACAACTTGCAATAGTTTAGGAACAGTTATCGGACGAGTTCTCTTAAAGGACGCTGCTGGAAATAGCAGTGACTATTATGAGTATAGCTATCAGTGTGTACCTGACGAATTCCCCCCACCACCCGAGACTATTATTTTAAGAGCTTATTATAAGAGCGAATGCCCTGTTTGTGTTGGAGATTATTGCTATGAGTTCCCCTCTGTTAAATGCGTCGTTTTTACATGGCAGTACGAAGCTACTGACGTCTTGTTATTTGAGATCAAGAGCATGTATACAGACAGCTCAGGATATTCTGAAACGCTCAACCGGGTCAATCCTGTTATCAAAGAGTATACTGAAATGCTTACTGAGGATAAAAAAGTCTGTGTCCAGGTGAGGGCTCAAACTTCCAGCGGTTATACTAACTGGTCTAATAAAGTCTGTGCTACCGTTTACGCCATTACTCCTTCTTCCCGTTGGCACCCAGAATTATCAAGCAAAGTGATCATGGCCAAAATACAAATCTTCACCTTAGGGGGCCAGTTGGTATACAGCACCGACTTTGGAGACCCCAAGAGGCTGGAGTGGGACTTGAAAGATTATCGTAATTTACCGATTGCTAATGGAGTTTACCTAGTGGTCATTACCACCAACGACATCTACGGCCTCACACATCGAGAAGCGAAAAAAATCTTTGTATTGCGCTAATTGTCACTTACCACCCTTTACGCCCCCTTCATGAAGTCTATGTCTGAGCCTTGCGGATCTCCTTCAGGCGATCGTAGATGGTCATGCGGGAGCACCGGAAGTACTTCGCGCAAGCGCTCACAGAGAGCTTGCGATTGAAATATAAGTCTTTGAGTTCTTCTAACGGGATGTTAAGCTTTGGCCGGTGATCTATGACGCCCTGCTCCCTGGCACGCATCCTGCCAGCAAGCATTCGCTCCCTGATGATCTCGCGCTCAAACTCAGCAAAGGCTGAGAGGATGTTAAAGAGCAATCTACCTTCAGCCCTCGTCGTGTCAATCGCCTGCTCGATGGCAATGAATTGGCACCCCTGCCTTTGAAACTCCGTGACCGTGCTTACCAAGTCTAAGACTGAACGACCTAACCGATCCAGTCTGGTGACGATCACGGCATCAGCTTCTTTGTTGGCAATAGCCTTCATCAGCTGGTTGAAAGCCGGTCGTTCATCTAAAGCGGAGACGCCTTCGTCTTTGAAGACCTTAAGGAGCTGCCAGCCCTGCATCTGGCAAAATCTTTTGATCTTGTCTACTTGGGCCTTGATGCCTCCTGGAGCCTCGATCTGCTTGATGGTGGAGACCCTGGCGTAGCCAAAGCATCTGAGTAGGTGAGATTGTGGTGGCCGTCCCCGTGGTCGTCGGACCTGTTTTTGGGAGTTTCTTGTGTTCATGTCAGTTTCATTGTATCTTTGTGGACAGAAGATGTCAAGTAGAGTGGAAGTAAGTAAAGTTGAAACTTCCTTGACACCTAAGCCATTCTATCAAGCAACCCCTCTCGGTGCTAAGTAGGCTAGGCGAAACGGAAGAGCGAGTGTATCCTCTAACCAAGATTTCTTAAGTATGGTATAATACTTTATGTATATGAAAGAGCGAAGGAAAAAGTTAATCGCTTTTGGTTGGTATGGGGGGAAATATAACCATCTTGACTGGCTTCTTCCTTTATTACCAAAAACAAAGCATTTCTGTGAACCTTTTGGAGGATCGGCAGCCGTGCTCATCAACCGAGAACCCTCACCCATAGAAACTTATAACGATATAGATGGTGAAGTCGTCAATTTCTTCCGGGTTCTCCGTGATAATCCGGAAGCCTTGATTCGAGCTATTGCATTGACACCTTTTTCACGTGAGGAGTTTGAAAAGGCAATCTCTGAACCAACCACAAGCCTATCAGACATAGAGAGAGCCAGAAGATTTTACGTCCGGGCTAGACAAGTCAGGACGGGCCTGGCTCAAAAAGCCAGTCCTGGCCGTTGGGCTCATTGTCGATTGACAAGCCGTGCGGGCATGGCCGGTGCCGTTTCACGCTGGCTTGGGGCTATTGAAGACCTTCCTCTCATTGCTCAAAGACTTCTCCGCGTCCAGATAGAAAATGACGATGCAATTAATGTTATCAAGCGATACGATTC
>JBDRWI010000102.1:0-6159 GCA_039802265.1 Caldifarciminota bacterium
TTGCTATTGCTGTTCATCCGAATTCAGGGGATGTGGTAGTCACCGGAAGGACATTTAGTGCACCAAGTTATTATGACTGGGGCACAGTAAAATTTAAAAATCTTGTGGGAGTAAAAGAATATAAAATTAATCAAAAATCCATGGTGGCTTTTGAAGTTGCACCTAATCCGTTCAGAAACTGCCTTGTAATTAAATTTCAAATCCCAAGCACCAAATCCCAAATAGCCCCCAATTTCCTAATTTCAAACGTAGGGCAAGGCTTTAGCCTTGCGATATACGATGTGACCGGTCGAATGGTTAAAGATTTCTCTCGGTTAACGGTAAAAGGTGAGCGGTCAACGGTTGTTTGGGAGGCTAAAGACGGCTCGGGTCGTAAACTTCCTGTGGGTGTTTATTTCGTACGATTGCAATACGGCGAATACAGGCTGGTTGAAAAAGTTGTGTTACTTAAATAGCGACTTAGAACAGACATTAATATGAAATGTCCAAAATGCCGTAGAGAAGTCTCGGTAAAATTACAGCACTGTCCATATTGTAATTTTAAGATAGTGCAAAATTCTGTTGAAAAACCCGGTTTTGAATGGGAATCAGATTTTGAAATTTTGGGTATTCCTTTGATCCATATCGCAGTCGGTAGAGATGAGAATGGGAAAATAAGAATCGCAAAAGGTATCATTGCGATCGGACAGTTTGCTATTGGCTTGATTACAATTGCGCAATTCGGTATTGGCATTCTTTTCGGCATAGGACAATTTATGCTTGGTATCGCGACAATTGCCCAATTTGCGATTGGCATTCTTTTTGGTCTCGGACAATTCGCAACGGGTTATATTGTCATTGGTCAATTTGTATATGGCTGGTATGCACTATGTCAATTTGGCTTTGCTAAGTATATGTGGTCACCAAAAATAAAAGATCCAGAGGTAATTGAATTTTTCAGAAATTTGTGGGAAAGGATTGCACATTTACGCCCTTGACTTTTGTAAAAATTTAAATATATTTTAATTATGGAACAAAAAACTGAAGCAAATCGAGTTGTGCTCCATTATAAAAATGGTAATGTAGTTAAGGGGATGACCCATGATTTCGTGCCTGAAAAACCGAAATTCCATCTTGTACATCAGGACGGCAATATTGAAGAGATTCAGACTGAATTATTAAAAGCAGTATTCTTTGTCAAGACATACGAAGGGAACAAAGATTATCAAGAAGTAAAAGGGTTTAGCAAAATTGATCCTGTCACATTTCGTGGTATGAAGATTAAGGTTACCTTTACTGATAATGAAGTTATATATGGTGCTACATTGGGTTACAACAAGACCAGGAAAGGATTTTTTATCTTCCCTGCTGACCCGGATAGCAATAACCTAAGAATTTATGTCGTTGCTAGCGCAGTAAAGGAAGTGAAACTCGGCAGTCAGGCAGAGGCATAGAAATACATTTGTAAATTCATCTCGATCGCAGAATACAAGGTCGTTTGTCAGAAATCAATACCAATACTCCATTCAGTTTTTAAAGGCGGTAACAAGGGATGTTTCTGGCGCCAGATTTTCTTATTGGTACCGATATTTTCTGAATATTTGTCATTTCCCTCACAATCCAGGAAAATGCCGATGGTTTTCATAAAGTCTCTCAGACTTCCCCTGCTTGCTGTGCTTGAATTTCCAAGGGTTATTCCGCCATGTGTTACATAATCATCATTACCTTTCAGGTCAATGAACAATCCCATTCCATTGGCATTTCCTGCACCGAGGCTCAAGTTTGGAGCATCATACGAATCATTTCCTTCATAATCAAGAAGAACACCAAGTGTAAAATCATGACCGGCGCCGATTGCCATATTTTTTGTCGCTGTATACTTATCGTTTCCTGCTGAATCAAGCAAAGCCCCTATTGCAAAGTGTGCGCCAGCGCCCTGGACATACCATACACCATTATATTCGTCGTCCCCTGAGTAATCAACCAAAAATCCAGAACCAAACCAGTATCCACAACCTTGGCCAAACACCCCACAAGAGTATTTATCGTTACCGTTGCCATCAATGAGCATACCAACCCCACCTGCCATTGAGTGACCATCAGTAAAATCTGCCCTTATCCCGAATCCCATGCCCTGACTCAAACTTGCGTTATGTTCTGGAGACTGGGCTGATGGATATTTTGCTGTATCATCCCGGGCAATGTATTCATCATCACCTTCTTTATCAACAAGTATTCCCGCGCCTTTTACAAATCCAAAACCTTCGCATCCCTCAAATCCAGTATATTTATCGTTTCCTGAAATATCTGAGACAATACCGGTTCCAAACAACCCTGCACCTATGCCATATATATCTGTGATATATTCATCATCGCCTGCAAAATCAAGAATTATTCCCTGACCAAATATTCCTGTTCCCAGTCCAAATTTTTCAGCACAATAAAAATCATTTCCATCGCAGTCAATCACAATGCCATAACCTGCTATTCCTGTGCCACAGCCAATCATACTTTCGTATTTATCGTCACCATGGTAATCAATGATGATTGAAACCGGATTATCTTTATTTGACACGCCGCCAGACCTGTAAGTATCATTACCACCAAAATCAATTATCAAAAGATAGGGTAGAGGTTTGTAATCGTCATCATCAATTGAACTCATAACAATTAATCCATATTTTGTATCAATTCTCACAGTCTTTGTATAACCTGCATCTCTCATTAAGTCCAATGCAGCCTGCAAAACATATGCTAAATCCATGGAACCTGCAGAAAGTGCCTTGAAATCGGTTTGACCAATCAAATTTTCAACTTGTGAATTTGATAACCCATCCTCTCCGGATTCAATTAGTTGATTTACTATTTTATCAATTTCTTCTTTTGATAAATTTTTGTTTGCCCTATCAATCCATTCAATAGAGTTTTTGACCTCAGTAAGTATCAAAAATAGTCCTATTTTTACAGTCTCAGGAATTCCATTAATTTGTCCACTGTCACATTGGTAAAAATCTCTCAGCAGATCTGTCAGAGCTGTATCAAGTGTATCGCCCTTAGGTAATTTGTTAATCATAGTTTCATCCGGTCTTTCAATGAATCCTCTTCTCACACCTTCATCTATCAGTGCCCAGGGGAAATAACTAATTGCCCAGAGGGAATCATCATTATTTAGAATTGTGCGTGATAGTGTTCTTATGAAGGGGTCAATATCTAGGGGATTCTCAATCAAACGATCGAATAGTTTCGTGCGAAATTTACCATAACCATAAAATTCTAAATCTTTCTTTTCAATCTTCAAATCACTTAAAGAAACATTCATTGTGCTCGCAACCTTATTCATTACTCTTTCAATATCAGTCTGACCAAAGAGTAAGAAAAAATTACAGATAATAGCCAAAAATACTTTGAATTTCACATTCTCCATTTTTACTCCTTTCTAATGGCTGATGTAGGGCAAACCTTAAGGTTTGCAAAAACATGGTGAAATTATAATGAAAATTTTCTCTTTATCAAGGGGAGCAAATCTTCAAGATTTTTTATGTTCAGCATGGTTCGTATTCTATAACCAATGAAAATGCAACGCGCACTATTTGCTGTCTTTAAATCAGTCGGTGTATCACCAATAAATATTATCTCACTTGTTTTGACCCCTAATTTTCTACAAGCCTTTAACAGCATTTCCGGGTCAGGTTTGGGTTTTTTTACATCATCGGCAGTGATAATTACATCAATTAAATGTTTTAGATGGGCACTTCTTAATTCGCGTTGGGTTATCTGCCGGTGGGAATTGGTGATACAGCCAATTTTTAACCCGGCTTTTTTCAATTGCGTGAGTACGGTGTGCGCCTGGGTATTGACCTTCATTAATCCGAGGAAGCGGCTGAAGTTTCCGGAAAAGTATTCCACCACGGCCCGGAGTTTGACACCCGGCATAAATATTTTGACATCTTCTTCAGTACTCTTACCCCAGTTTTGGGCAAAAGTCTTTAAATCTATCGGTTTATACCCGAAGTGTTCAAGGGTATCATTAAATAGGTAATACCATACTTTATAGGTGTCAACCAAAACACCATCCAGGTCAAAGAGAATCGCTTTGATTTTATTTTCTTTTCGCATAACAACGATTTTATTCTTAAAAGAAACGAAAATCAAGAATTTATTTTTGCTTGTTAGGTGAAACCTTGGTCAATATTTCCGTTTATCTGGGAATTGGCGGAATCATTAACGGGGAGTTCACCGATTCAGTTTAGCTCATTAGGTATTGACATACTGGGAAGTTTAGATAATATATACTAAAGGAGGTCTCTATGAGAGTATTTATGATTTCTTTGCTGATCGTTTTTGCCAGTGGGGCAGAAAATAATCCACTTCGACCATTGACGATTGGTTACTATGAACCCCCTCCATTAGGAGACGGTAACATTCTTTCAATTACTGATTATCACTTTGACCCTCTTGTTGAGAGACCCAATCTACCGGAGAATTTAAGTATTAAAGAATATCCCGAAGGTGTGAAGGGTTATTATCTCGTCCAGTTGTATGGTCCGATCTATCAGGACAAATTGCAGCAAGTAGAACAAACAGGGGCAAAGGTCCTGGGTTGCCATTCACGATATAACTTTGTCGTCCAAATGGATAATCAAATTAAGAAACTGGTAGAGAGATTGCCGGTCGTCAGATGGGTTGAGATATATCAGCCTGCATATAAATTCCATCGTAATATCCTAGATGGCAGCCGATACGGGAAGTTTCTTGTCTATATTTTTCCTACAGAGTCAATAGTTGCTATTTCACGAGATTTAATTAATCTCGGTATCAGGATACTCAGTTTTTCCGACACCGACGCCATAAAATTCTTCTGGGTGGAATGTGGGCGGCAAAAAGTGATAGAAATTGCCAACTTGATTGGCGTTTACTGGATTGAAGAGTGGTTTCCCTCTGAACCTGAGAATGATCAGGCACAATGGGTCAATCAAAAGGGCTTGCCTCCCACGGACACAACCCGTTCTATCTGGCGCCAGGGGATATTCGGCATCGAACAGATCCTGGGCTATGTGGATACTGGCTTGGATGTCAATCATTATGCTTTTCGGGATCCCACAATTGCTATAACGGATACCGGTGAATTTCCCAGTCACCGGAAAGTGGTAATGTTTAAACACTATCCACCTGCAAGCGGTGTCGGTGACCCGGATGGTCATGGCACCCATGTGGGTGGTACAATTGCCGGAAATGATTCAGCAATGGGCGGCACAGACCCGCGCGATGGTCATGCCAAAGGTGCACGGATTGCCCACCTGAGTCCAATTCCATCTTCTGATTACAATTTTATTACCATCTTTGATCTTCTGACTAACAATTTAAGAAATCCACAATTGCGGGCAAGAACGATTTCTAATTCCTGGTGGACTGGCACGATGGGGCAGTATTCAGCAAAGAGCATGGAACTGGACTTGTTCTGCTGGCGGAATAAGGATGTAGTATTAATAAAATCCTGTGGTAACCAGGGGCAATCATCACAATATCGCATCACTGAACCCGGAAACGCCAAATCAGTCCTGGCAGTAGCAAGTGTCCGGAATGGAACGAACGCTACCGTGCTATCTACCTATTCAAGCCGTGGTCCTGCACCTGATGGTCGCATAAAGCCTGATTGTTCCGCACCTGGCGAAGGTATCTATTCTGCCCAGCGAAAT
Organism: Caldifarciminota bacterium; assembly: GCA_039802265.1. GTDB lineage: Bacteria > Hydrothermota > Tepidihabitantia > SM23-42 > JAOAFX01 > JBDRWI01. The sequence continues at coordinate 5,676 of JBDRWI010000102.1, forward strand.
ACCACTAATTCTTATGTTTCAATGTCTGGTACCTCAATGTCAGCACCTTCTTGCAATGCTTGTGTAGGATTGATGCGTGAATATCTGAAAAAGGGCTGGTATCCGCGTGGGTATCGGAATCCTCCTGATAGTATGAGATATGTAAGTTCAGCATTGCTCCGGGCAATGGTTTATGTCTCTACATCACCGAACATCGGGAGTTATGTAGTTCCCAGTGAATATATTGGCTGGGGAAGAATTACTGTGGATTCGGTCCTTGCCTTTGCCAATCCCACTCCGGACCGAAGAGAATTGCTACTTTATGATGATACAATTGGATTATCAACCGGTCAGTTTGCGGAATATGTATTTACAATAATTGATTCTGTTCCTGCACTACGTGCGGTCGTTGCCTGGACCGATACTGCTGCTGCAGCAGGCGCAACAAGGGCATTGATTAATAATTTGAATGTCAGATTGATATCACCAGCTTCAGATTCTTTCA
>JBDRWI010000103.1:0-6059 GCA_039802265.1 Caldifarciminota bacterium
GTGATATCAAAGAATTTCCTTGCTGCCGCATTATTTGACTGTTCAAACCAGTGTGCACCGCCGGTTGTTTTTAGTACAATAATGGAATCAAGTGTGACAACCCAGCCAGTCTGATTGTCGGGTGCTAAACAACACCCATGAAAATTTTGATAGGCGAACAGTACATTGCAAAGAATAAGAAACAACGCCATATATTTAATTTTCATAGGCTCTCCTTTCGTTTGTATTTTTGTACAGTTAAAACTGGACGCTAAAATAAACATTCTCATTCTAATAAAATTACTTTTTGAATCGCATTGTAATTTTGGGTTTTGAGTTCAATAAAATAGATACCCGAAGGCAATGTGCGACCAGTATCATCATCACCAGACCAGATGATACCTGATGCATGATTCAGGATACAGGATTCAGGATTAAAAGATTTAACAGCCCGACCTGAAACGTCATATATCGCAAGGCTAACTTCTGGTTCTGAAAGAACCATCGGTTCTTGAAGAAAGCCTTGCCCTACATCTATTATCTTTGATGAAATTTCGGATTTCGGATTGCGGATTTCGGAATGGTTTGGGATTTGGGAATTGGAATTTGTTTGGTCATTGGGATTTGGGATTTGGAATTTAATTAGGCAGTGATTTTTGAATGGATTGGGATAGACCGATAATTTCGGATTTCGGATTGTAGATTGCGAATTTGAGTTTTCTTCTATGCCCGGGAATGGATCCGGTGGGTCGGTGGTAAATTTGATCGCCCGATTATTTTCAAGTATTGCCGCAGAGGCTGGATATTGATTGGCGTAGGTATATTCAAGGCCATTTATATGATAGTAATCCCGTATTCCAACCGTGGCATAATTATGCCAGTAATCGTCGTTACTTATCTTTTTATATTGGAATAGTATCTCACCATCACCGGTCTGGGTGGGATAAAAAATCGGATCATATAAAACTATTTCAAATGTCTGTAACTCTGCAGGTGTCGGTGCAGTTGGATTGTGGAGGTGTTGAACCCTCGACCACTCAATTATAAATCTATGATTTGAGGCGTCATAATAATAACAGATATTACCGCTGGAGTCGGTCGCATTCGGGTCTAAATCATCCCAGAATGGTGCAATGAGCAAGGGTGGACCGCCCGCTCCGAAGATATGCCAGTTATACATATCGGCAATCCAGGTTGAATCCATTGCAATGTAGCCATTGGAGCAGATACTGATTCTATTGTAATTATTCCCGTAATATTTAAAATTAAATGGGAGGGTAATTGTTTTTGTCTCATCATTTGATAAATCCAAAATTGTTCCCGGACCTCCCAAATCCGGGTCAATTTCAATCCATTCATAAATTGGGACTTCGGGATATCCGGTATCAGTATTATCATAGACATAATAGCCATAGCGGTCTGGTCCGGTTGGCGTGTTGGGTGCCACAACGCCAATTATAATAGAAAATACAACGGTATCTCTTATCCAACCGCCTTCAGATAATACAGTTAAAAACTTAATTTCATGGCCTGGAGCAAGTTGGGGGGAGGCGGTTATCCGGAATACATCGCCAGAATTTGTTGCTGAGTCGCCAACCGGAATACTGCTGAAGGAGCCATTTGAGTCAATGACTGATACACCGGGATTTAATGACCGTAAAACTCCTTGGAGATTTGTTCCAATAAGTCCACCAATATTTTTTATTGAAATTGTCAGCTCCGAGGTTTCGCCTGGTTCAAGTATACCATTACCGCCGTCAAGGATATAACATCTTTGATAATCAAATTCAGCAGCCTTGGCATTGAGCCAGAGAGCTGAATTCCAGCTGCCCTGAGAAGAACTTACCGAAATATTGAATTTTATTGTATGGTTATTTTTAATGTTTTGTGAAACACCAAAGACAAAGGGTGATGAATTTGCCGTTGCACCTGGAGCAATTGTACCATAATCTTTTATTGAATCTACCACCGTAATGAAAGGATCGTCTGTAGTTAGTTTGGCATTAACATTCGTTGCAGTTGTTGAATTGCCGAAATTCTTCAGGGTTATTGTGAGGTTAATAGTTTCGCCAGGATTTATTTCACCATTGTTATTGCCACCCGGGTCGCTTATCGTATGATTGTAATATCCAACATAGACTGCGGAGTTATTTACCATTGCATAACCACAATAGGGTTTAAAATTATGTTTTGTTACGGTCACAAATAGTGTATCAGGTGTGTTTGTGGTAATCTGAAAATTCGCAATGCCATTGGCATCAGTGAATCCTACTTCTTTTGTTTCATTCTTCTTATAGAGACTCACCATTGCCCCTTCTACAGGTTGGGAAGAAGAATTTAAAACCTGGACCGAAAATTGATTTGTTCCAACAGGAATTGTTGGTTGATGATTGACAATGAAGCTTCTTGGCACATCGGTCCAGACCTCAAGCGAAGGGTCGCCCAAAAGATTATAAGCATTGAAATAGAATTCACTTCCAGAATCTGGAGAGGTTTCTAATGGAAAGTTCACATAAACTTCCATTTTTCCACGATATGTCATCGGTCCCAAAAAATGTATACTATCTTGCAATAACCCACGATATATTCCGAAGTCAAGGCAATTATTCCATCTTGAGTGAGTGGTGGGTGGTGATGCACCAAAGAACGCAACCGCACCTTTTGGAGTTGAAGGATTACCTGCCCTTAACCAGGTTTCCCCAAAACAGGGTTCGGCATTGAAATTGCCGGTTAAACAGACAATGCTTGTTATTACGGGTAATTTCCAGCCATTGGAAAGTCCAATCACATCTGTGTTGTAAAAACTTGGTCGGTCCCATCCTGACCAGGAAGCAATACCACCGCGATAATTTACAAAGGTTACACCCTGGTTAACTGAATTGGTGATGGCAGTAACGCCGTTGGAAACTGGTGGATAAAAAACCGTGTCCACCTGATAATATCCACTATTCAAAAATTTCTCGCGCACCCAGCGTTTGGTCGGAATTGGTGTTGTCATTTGATTGTCAGGATAATTACCAGCAACCATCAGTGTCCTTTTGAACCACAAGGTATCTGTAGTATAAGGATTTCTTTCATAATTAATGATTTTTGCAATCACGGTAATTAAATCGTTTATATTCGCGACAGATAACCTGCCAATAAACAAATCTGAAAGGAAGTCACTCCCTTTTATAGTGGTATATGGATGGTCAGTAGGATTGGAAGAGATGGTGAAACAGGGAACACTATCCTTATCACCGACAAGGATAACATATTCCGGTGGTGGATTCCAGTTGTAATACGCATTTGTGATATAATTTTTTATCGCAGTTGCTGATGCACCGGTCTCAGAAAGACGGGCAACCGTTACTTTCCAGCCCTTTTTTTCTTTCCAATCTGCAAGGGGTAAGACTGCATTATAGAATGAGTTTGGTGTGATAATCAAAAGTCCCTGGGGTTTTGTTTCAGGATTGTATTCATAATTAAGAATTAATTTTTTAAAAACCTGGGCAAGGCTATGGGGAAGTTTGATATCTTGATATTTGGAAAAGTGAATTTCTAAATTAAATTCTTTAATCCCTGCGACCGGATTGAGAATCACCGGATAAAGATTATAATCCTTTAGTGTCACCGGTGGACCAATCTCCACAGGATTGTTACTTCCTGTTTCCAAACATTCATACACTGGATACTCGGGGGCGATTATAAATCCTATATTCACTGGTTCCAATATCTTGTCGGCAAAAGGGATTTTCAGCTGGATTGAGTTTTCTGTTCGGTTAACAATCTGAATATCAAGACTATTTAATGCGGATAAAAGAAGCAAGGGTAGAGTAATCATTGATTTTCCTCCTTAATTATAACCATTCCAAGGTCCCTGTCAACAAGATAGATCAATCCGTTTCTTACAAATACATTATAGGCATAGGGTGTTTTTAATTCTGCATACACTTCTAAATTCTCGGGGTTTGAAACATCAATCACCTTTAAGCCACCGCTGCCATCGGCTAAATAGGCGAGGTCATTTTCTACAAATATGCCCTGGGCATACCCAGGCGTATCATAACTGCTGACGAATGCTGGTTTGTAAGGATTTGATACATCAATCAGGACCAGCCCATCATAACCATCAGCAATGTAAGCAAAATCATCAATTACAAAGACATCTCTGGCATTAGAAGGTGTGTCAATTTCTCCAATCTTGGCGGTGCTATCCGGATTTTTTAAATTATAGATAATTAAACCCATCTGTTCGCAAGCCAAATATGCCAAAGAGTCAACGATAAATAGACTGTGAACATTTCCGGGCGTGGCAAATCTCCGTGCATAACTTGGATACTGGGGCCAGGAGACATCTTCAACAATGAACCAGTATCTTGCGGCAATATATACATACTTTGAATCATTGGGCGGTGAAAAGACATTATATCCGTAAAACCAGTTATCCTGTCCCACAAAAGAAGGATTCGCTGGGTCTGAAATATTTACAATTAGCATCCCACCATTATTCGGTGGTCCAGCCGCAAGAGCAAGATAAGCAAAACTATCTCTCACTGCTACACCCTGAATATTTGTCTGGTGAAAATAATGACCCACAACATAGGTTGATTCGGGATTTGATATATCAACAATTTGCAAACCACCCTGGTCATTGGCAATGTATGCATAATTTCCTTTGATATCAATATTTATTGAATATCCTGGGAGTTTACACTGACTTACAATTACCAGATTATGCGTGTCCACCTGGGGATGGCGGCAGGTTAAGATTAAAATTAATGGCAGTAAAAAAATTTTTATTTTTTTCATACGCTCTCCATATTAGTTCTGCAAGGCTGAAGCCCTGCCCTACACTTAATAGAAAAATTCCAAACCACAGCCCGCACTCCATTTAATGTAATTTTTATAATCGCCTATGTCCTGATAGACTTCAGATTGTGAGATGCGAAACTCATAGGTATAATTCAAAGAAAAATTTAGTCCTGTAAAAATGGGGAATTCATAAGAAAATTTCAATTTCTGGGTGATATCCAACCGACCGCTATGTGGTGTATCAAGAATGGGGGAGACCTCGGTCGTAAAAATTCGGTATTTAAATTGATATTCAAAACCGAGTTTTGAGAATCTGGGGAAATTCATTTTCAGGTTCGGTTTTAAACCGAACCGGTGCTGGGCATAAGAGATATCAGGCACCGGACCCCTTGCATCAGAAGATTTGAACTCGTAGTTAAACTTAAAATCCATAGTCCTGAATAGTGAAAAATCAAAAAAAGGCGCAATTCTAATTGCCTTTGAATCATATATATTAAAATTTTCAATGTAATCATCAATCTCATAGCCAAAGACCGCGCCTAAATCTAATGAACTTAATTTCAGATTTGTTTTAAGGGTGAATAAATGCTCGGTAAATTCGCAACCAATATATTTTGTTCCAAGTGGGTCACGGTAATAACGAATTAAATATCCGGGCATTATCAGATACCCGAACCTGATGGCGAAATCACCAAAGGATTGTCTTATTCCAGTTGAAATGACGGAATAATTTTTTTGACTATTTACAAAATAGTTATATCCGGTGAAACTGAAATTGAAGGTTGTTGTATGTTGACCGATGAATTTATTCCGAATCAATAAATCCAGTCCATAGTTTGTATATAAATCATCATAGGTTTCAAATGGGAAACGTTCGGGGTTTACTCCTTTTATGAATTCTCCAAGATATTTTTGGGAGTATTCAAAAATGTTATCATCATAGGCAAAATCAAGATTTGTTTTGATTGAATAATCAAATGTAGTAAACAGAAACAGCAGTATACTCATTTTGATTCAATGAGAAACCTTAAACCGCATTCAGTCCAATTTTCAATATAAAATTCATAACGATGTAGCCCCTTACGAACATTGAGAAAAAAAACGTGCGGATTTGAAGGTAATGTGCCGGGACGGTTGTTATAGTGCACTGTCTCTGAGGGGTAAGCACGATAATTGATGGACTTTATTGTTTTACCTTTTTCTTTGATATTGATAGAATATATTTGCTCGCCCTTGATATCTGCTGTTAAATTCAAACGCGAGATTATTTTTAATTTTTTTGGTCC
>JBDRWI010000104.1:0-5626 GCA_039802265.1 Caldifarciminota bacterium
GGCAAATTGAGCAATGATAACAACCAACAGGAACTGTGTCAATCATTTCTTTTTGCCAGATTGTATCTTCTAATAAATAGGCATAAAATCCTTATCTCCATCCATCTATCATATGCTCATAGGCAATGTGAGGAACACCCATAGCATCCGTAGCTATTGATTGTTCATTAAAATCGTAAGTGTTATTTGGAATTGCAACTTCGACCGTATCTTTTTTCCAGTCTGACGAATCTTTTCGGGAAACGATTAGATAGTCAGTATTATTAAGGTCATCAAAAGCAGAATAGACGCACCAGATACGATTAAACCGGTCAATTGCTAAATCGTAATGGTCTGTAAAAGGGACTTGGTCGGCATTTAACTCAAGAGTATCGACAGCCCATATACCAGCAGTCTTTGAATATAAAAAAAGATAGTATAATGAACGATTGGCCCCTACAATTCTCTTTTTGGAGACAAGGAGGTAAGGATTTCCAGAAGAATCTAAGGCAATAATAGGCAGACTAAAGGATGCGGTGTCAGCAGCTACAACCTCTATAGTCCAGGCTGATAATGAAAAGAACATCAGCATAAGCATTTCAACCTCCCTTGTGGGATGCACAGACATTGAGAAAATCTACATCCCAATTCGTTATTTCACAATCAACATTTTCTCGCATTTGATTTCTTTTTCACCAGTGAGCATGAGGAAGTAGATACCGGCACTAAGATGGTTTACATTCAAGCTAGTTATATAGACTCCGGGTTCAGTTATTTCTTCAAGAATGGTTGCGACCTTGCGACCAATAACATCGTAGAGATTGAGCGTTATATGTTGCTTTGTGGGAATAGAATATTGCAATTGGGCATTACAGCTAAGAATATTGGGCAGAATTTTGAGACCGAATTCACGATTTAGTGGCGTACTCGTAACCGCTTGTGGACCGCCACCTTCTTCTTCTTCAAATTCATAGAGATTCCCTTTGTGGCACATCGCAAATTCACCACGGATTTTTGTTATTCTCATAACAATTTCACCATCGTTCATATAACTCGCTGGAGGAACAGGAAGTTCAACAGTCTTTGGAACACCAGCGTCATATTTTATCAGATGCTGGGCAGTATTGTCAATCTTCACCCATTCCCGCCATTCACCTTCGCTTTCATGATAGGCGGTAATATCAAGCCGATACTTTAAATCAGGATTTAAGCCAGTGAATTTGTAGATAAGTTCTGTCGTATCATAATCAACTGGATAATTCTCATAGGAAATGTAGCCATCGCGCTGAACTAAATAAGGTGACGGCGTTTCTGAACCCGCATAGATTGTGTAAAGAGGAATTGGAATATACTGTAAACTCTTCTGTAGTGTTTTAATCCCGAAGATATAAGGATTATCTTCGGATTCGTATTCTTCGGTGAATGCACTGTAAAGATAGATACCCGTAAGTGTCTGTCTCCAATCACAGGATGCCCACACCGATTGAGTATAGGGTGTATTGCTCAGATTACCATCACCATAAAGGTCAGAATGATAAAGCACTTCCCAATTCTGCTTGCCGTCAATAAATTGATGCTCATTCCAGACCAGAATATTATTATTCGCGGTAATCACTGGCCAATCAGAGCATTGATTTGGTGTCTCTATCTCTTTCCATTTTGTCCAATTTTGTGGTGGTTGATTCAAAAACCGTTCAGCTTTGTAGATTTCCCGGCTCTGGGTATTACCAGGTGTTTCTTCTTCACTCCAGACAACAATTGCCTTTTCATTGGTGAGATAAATGAACGGATGCAAGGATGGTTTGTTATAAGAATTTGAAATATTTATCGGGTCAGTCCAACCGGTCTCGGTTAAGCATTTATACCAGATTTCAGCAGCAGGCTCACCGGCTTCAGGCGGAAAGTCATAGACAATGTGGGGATAGCCATATTGCAAATCAATACTCGGTGAAGAAGGCTCCCAATCTTCAGGCACAGTAGCAGAATCTATAATTATTGTTTCGGTTCCGGGATTGAAGACATCAAATCGTTTGTAAACCACATAGGCCTTGCCTGGAGCATAGAGGACACCACTATATACCATATGACAGATATTATTTGCATCAATGCGAATTGCAGGTGGGGATACCCTTGGCTGGAATGGCGGGGGACCATAAGGATAAGAATCAACCATTACGACTGTCCAGTTTGGTTCATCATAACGGGCAAAGTAAATGACTGCAGGCGGATGGATTTGCCATACTTCATATGAATTGCGAAAGGCAAGGCAGGGGCGGGGATTCGGTTCGGTTGTCAATCCAATGCTTGGATTATAGGTAAATTGGGCAACATTTTGAGTCTGTGCCCAGGATGAACCACCGTCCGTAGATAATGAATAAGCACTCCAGGCATCGGGACCATTAACCCCCGGAAATTCAAGGGTTGTAAAGGATAAATTCAGATTTTCGGTATTTGGCTGTCGCACTAACTTTCTGCCTTCAGTATATTGGGTATGCGAAGTTGGAATATCAACATCAAACTCAAAGATCTGGACATCACCCTGATAGGGGATATAGTTATGTTTGGTAACGGTCACTTTCATTACACCGGTAGAAGGCACATTAAGGCTAAAATACGCTATTCCATCAGCATTTGTCATTTCTGATTCATAGACTTCAGGAAGGGTTGCACCTGGTTTGTAAAGAGTCACCAAGGCATTGGGCAATGGTGGATATGGGTCAGGCTGAGGACCATATTCACAGACCTTTACTACAAAATTAACCTGCGTATTTGCTGGTATTGCATCAGGATGCTCAACAATCATATCCTTTGGATTTTCGGTCCAGACCGGCATTTCGGGAGAGCCGAAGAGATTGTTAATAAAAGTTTGGTACCAGCCTATCCATCCATAGGAATATTTGGATTTAGCCTCTGCAATTCCAATTATATATCCTACAGGATTCTGAAACAAATTCTTAATAAAACCTTCATGCGTAAATTGTGATTCACTCCAATATGCATCTCTCGTATTTCCTATGTAAGCAACAGCACCGATAGCCGGTCTCTCGTCTGGTGGCATACTTAAACGGTAGAAAGAAGTAAACGCCTCCGCAAAACATGGCAATGGATCTGTAGGATCCCAGCAACTCCATCCATGAGGCCCAAGATTATCGAAATCTGCGGTCGCACAACCAGCAGAATAGAAAACATAGTATTTATTGACATTATCTAACTCATCAAGTGATGGCCAATTGTCATGTTCAAAACTCTCAACGAGATACTTTTGAGCATTGTAACCCACCGTTCTCGTCCTTATACCATCGGGTGCACCATGACCATAATGCGAACCTATACCATAGCCTTTACTAAGCGTATCTATCAATCCATGGTCTTGCGGAGTGCTTGGAAAATCCACTATTTGGTGTTGAACAAAATAATTTGGAAAATATTGCTTGACTTCTTCCATTCGCTCTTCGAAATCATATCCACCATAGCTCGCCTGACAAATCCATAGCGAATGGACCATAAGATTTTTGTTTACTGGAGATTTTTCATAGGTTAATCGCTTTTCAACCCAGGAAAGTACTTGGTCATAATTCCACGCTGGAACACGCCCAATCCAAATTTCTTCATGATAGTCGGGATTATTCATCCATTCACCAGTGAAATCCTGAAAATAAAGATCGCCCGGAGCTCCTCCCCAGTCATATCTACAAGGAAAGTAATTTTCTGGAAAAATAAATTGAGGGGCGCCACCTAAAATGGCAAAAGCAGTTCCACATTCAAGATACATCTTTCTTAAATATTCTTTTATCTTTGCCGCATCATCACCAATATACTCTCCAGGATAACCAGGTATGGGGTCCCATATTCCATCGTAATTGAGATATATCCAATCCGTAGCAACTATAGCGGTGAACATTCCTTTTTCAATAAGCCAATTAGCAAATGGGCGATAGGCTAAAGTGCAGGCAGGTGGAGCAACAATTATAACCTCAGGATAACCCAGTCTTCCAATCTCATCATCAGGCACAATCTGATAAGGTGGGCTATAGAATGCATCAACCTCCCATTGATTATAGACGCTGGTTCTTAATCCGCTAAGATACAATTGGTGAATTCCTTCACCCCTGATCAGCGGGCGTTGAGAAATCGGCACATTTTCAAGAAGAAAACGAAAGGTAATTGATTGAACCAAATATAAGGAATCCCGCACCGGATTATAGAGCAAAGGATAGACCGCAATCGTAGCCATTGGAATACCATCAAAAGAACCTCTATGAGAAACTTGAATTGGGATTGAATCTGGATAGAGGGCATCCGTAGAGTATATTAAAGAATCTGGCGGAACCCAGGGTGGTGGTTCTGGAGGATAAGTTAAAGGGAAAGGCGGTTGAGTGGGATAGATGTTATAAGTGCCTTGCACCGGAATCAGTGTGAGAGATAGAATCTCTATATTTTGGACTTTTGTCCCATTGGGCAGAATGAAGTTTAGTGTCTTAACCGGCAGTTCTGGTGCACCAGTATCCGTTGTGGCGGACATCTCCATTCCCTTTACCCTATCAAAGCCATTCTCAACTGAAAACTCAAATTGAGAAAGGTCAAAGGTTAGGGTATATGGACCTTGAGCAAAGAGAATGTTCAATAGCCCGACAGACAGTTCTTAGCATCTTACCTCCATGTTTGTTTTTGACCTTGCTTTTTATTTCTTTCCTTTAAGTGCCGGGTCAAGCACTTAAATTGTGCGATGAATCGCACCGCTACAAAGGATTTTGTTTCTGTCCCTTCCCATCACCTCCTTTCTGTTGCCTTCGGCAACTTACGTATGGACATGGATAAAGACACAGATTTATACCAGTTTTTTTATAATACTTGAAGCCATTAAGTTTTTCCCAAAACATTTGTATTTATTTCTCCTCACCCTGCCCTCTCCCCGCCACGCTTCATGGCGTGGAGAGGGTGTTGTTTAAGGAAAACTTACCCTTTACTAATTCTATATTTAGTATAATCACTTTTTAGAAATTGTCAAGGGGCAATCTCATTAAGCCATTTCAGATAACCTTCATATCCAGCAATTATCGGCATTGCAATTATCTCCGGTGTCTCGTAAGGGTGATTTTCTTTAATCGTTTTTTCAAGTTCTGGATATAACTCTTTCTTGCTCTTAATAATACATAACCATTCTTCAGCGCTCTCAATTTTACCCTTCCACCAATAAATACTTTTTATCGGTCCCAAAATTTGAACACAACCCGCAAGCCGTTTTTCAACAACTATTCTTGCAATTCTTTCCGCATCTTCCTTCTTTTTAACGGTTGTAAAAACTTGAATGTAACTATTATATTGTTTCATACTACAACCTCCCACTTATATCTATCTTACCACAACATTTCAAGATTTCAAAATTTTGAAATCTTGAAATCATAATTTTGTTAATTATATATATTGAGAGAGAGAAGAGTCGAGAGTTGAAAGTCTCAGTAAATCTTTTCCTGAATACGACGCCCTGAATTTTCCGCGATTATCAATAACAAACGGTATTACCAAAATCTGAAACTCTGCTCTTCAGTTTCTGCCTATATTCATTTCACAATTCCACAATTGTGGAATTGTGAAATCGATTGCTACACAACAATATCTTGTTTTGATACCACAACCAATTACATAT
>JBDRWI010000105.1:0-5616 GCA_039802265.1 Caldifarciminota bacterium
GACCTTTATATCTTACACCCTTTTCAATTTTGGGAAATGGGTAATAATTAAAATCAACCTTTAAGACATTTTTGTCTGAAAAATGAAAAAATAGACTAACTAACCCAAGGATTCTTTTTGTCTCTGTCTTTTCTAATTTCAACAAATTCTTTTTGCTTTCAAAAAACTTGATTATATAAAATTGGTTAATTTCTTGATTTTCCGAAAAAAAGTCTAAATCTTCGGAGATTCTATGCCTCAAATAAAATTCTGAAAGCGCAGTTCCCCCGGCAAGATAAAATCTTTCAGTAAAATATTGTGTTGATGCCACCAGATCAAGAATTTGTCTTTGATGAAAACTCAGGATACTTTCTTTTTCCCCGGCCATAACAAAAGCTCCAAAAATTCTCTATATAAGGGGTCTATCCGGTCCTTTATTTTTGACCAATATTTTCTAACTTCCTTTTCTTCAATTTTTTCTCCAGCAGTTCCATAATTTATTAACTGAATAAGTCGCCAGATCTTATACCCTTCTGGGTCTTCTTTTTTGAATTTCTTTTCATCAACTGACCAGTTATACATATCAACTCTCCTGTCGGCTGATTTTTGATGTAATAAAATTCTTACGAATTAACTAAAATATAACCCCTCACCCTTGTCCCCTAAAGGTTAAAACGAAGGAAAGATATCTCTTGCACCTCAAAGTCCTCGGTAGCAATGATACTTAATTTAGGTGAAAATGGATAATGTCTCGGCTATGTCCTTCATAAGTTCCTCAGCGGAAACCAATGGAAATATACTTCTCTATCTCTTTGATTTTGTGAGGTAATTTTAGTCCCTGATATATTTCCAGTGCCCTTTTGAAGTATGTTTCAGATTTTTCTTCAGGTTCTAAACCGCATAATTCGGCATCCCTTAACATCTTTGCATATTCCAAGTAACAGTCAGCAAGGGTCTTTTTGTTTTTCAATTCTTTATAAATCTCCATTGCCTTTTTGAAATACTCTTTCGCTTTTGTGTGATAAATCACAGCGCTACATTTTGAATATATTTTACCATAGGTAAAATAACAATCTGCCCTTTTCTCCTTTGAGTTTATCTCTTCGGCAAGTTTTAATGCCTTATCTACATATTCAATCGCATCTTCCAATTTCTTCCCCTTTTTTATGAGTAATTCTGAAAGGGAGCAATGTGTATTTATCACTTCCCATTTATCACCAATTTCTTCGCAAATCTTCTTAGATTTTAATATATTTTCTTCAGCATCTTCCAAATTTCCAATTTCCAAATACACATTTCCCAAACCGGCACTTGCGGTACCAATCCCCCGCTTATCACCAATCTCCTCTGAGATTCTTAAATGCTTCTGATGAAGGTCAATCGCCCTATCATGTTCTCCTTTACTAAAATACACATTTGCAAGATTGCCGATCGCCATGCCAACCCCCCGTTTATCACCAATCTCCTCGGAAATTCTTAATTTTTTCTCATAAAGTTCAATCGCCCTATCATATTCACCTTTCTCCTTATACACAGTTCCCAAATTGTTACTTGCTATGCCAATACCCCACTTATCACCGATCTCCTCAGTGATTCTTAAATGCTTCTGGAAAAGTTCAATCGCCCTATCATATTCACCCTTATTATAATATACAAGCCCCAGATTATTACTTGCGGTACCAATCCCCCGCCTATCACCGATCTCCTCAGTGATTCTTAAATGCTTCTGGAAAAGTTCAATCGCCCTATCATATTCACCCCTATTATAATATATAAGCCCCAGATTATTGTTTGCGGTACCAATCCCCCGCCTATCACCGATCTCCTCGGAAATTCTTAAATATTTTTCAAAGAGTTCAATCGCCCTATCATATTCACCCTTATCACAAAAAATCGCCCCCAGATTATTAAATCCCCTTGCCTTTACAGACTTTATCCTCTTTTCATCAATATCACTTCTTTCAAGTATCGCAAGTCCTCTTTCAACCTCTTTTATTGCGCTTTCCATCTCACCCTTTATCCTTAAAATCCAGCATCTTGAGATATGAATTTGGGATTTCTCTATTATCTCATCCACAGTATTACCTTCAATAATTTCCTGTGCAGAACCAAGAATCCTTAATGAATCATCTAATCTGCCCTGACACCGATAGACATAAGCAATCTTCCTTTTTACCCTTGCCATGACTATTTTATCAGTTGTATTATCAAATATCTCCTGATAATTTTTTATTGCTCTCTCATTTTCACTCTTCAAATTGCAAATATCGCCGAGTGCCTCGCAAAATTCTATCAAGGAATCCCGGTGAATTGGGAGTAAATTGTTTTCCCTTATAACTGATATAACCCTTTCAAAATATCCAATTGCCTCATCATTGGCAAACCTCTTCTTTGCCTTTTCACCCGCCCTTTTTAACCACTCAATCGCCTTCTCAAAGTTGTCGCTATTAGTATATTGATGTGCCAAAATCTCGGCAAAGTCATCAAGACGGTTATGAAAGAGCTTTTCTATGGTTTCTCCAATTCTACGATGTAGTTCTCTTCTCCTTCTTTTTAACAAACTATTATACACAACTTCCTGAATTAAAGGATGCCTGAAGATATATTCCAATTCTGGCTCGGACCTGAATTTTTGAATATACTCATACTCCTCAAGGGTTGCCAGATGTAGTGTCAGCATCAGTTCTTCAAATTCGCAAAGATTTTGCAGGATACGCGGATAAAAACTACGTCCCATCGCTGATGCTATCTGCAAAATCTCACGGACATCGGGGTCGAGCCGGTCCATTCTTGAGGCAATTACCGCCTGAACCGTGTCAGGAATTTTTAGATTAGAAAGTAGCGAGTAGGAAGTAGAGAGTTTCCAAACACCATCCTCAAAGACCAAAATTCCAGAATCAATAAGTGAGCGGATTATCTCCTCGAGATAGAAGGGATTGCCCGCCGCCTTTGCAAGGATCTTATCCCTGAACTCTTCGGGAAAACCAGGCACCTTTAATAGATTATAAGTCAGTCGGGTGCTTGAGTCGTTATCAAGTGGCTTCAATATTATCTCTAAGTACTCATTGCCAAGTTTTTCTCTTAATCTCTCTTTTATTTTATAACCAAGTTTTTCTTTTTCTATTCGGGAAAGACCTAAAAAGAAAAATGGAAATGGCTCGGGCGAATCAAAGAGGAACTCAATCAATTCTAAAGAAACCGGGTCTATCCAGTGGAAATCGTCAATTGCTAAAAGCACAGGCTGGCTATGGGATACTGCCTTAAGCAATTTCCGGACACTCAAAAATAGTTGAATTTTCAAATCCTTTGGCTCAAGATATTTCACCTTCTCATCTAATTCATCAGCGAAACGGATGGAGAAGAGATAGCCCAGATAGGGCACAATATCTTTGTAGCCATCAGAAAATAGAGATTTTGTCTTTTTGAGAAGTCTTTCCTGAACTATTTCTGATGAATCGCTATCCTCAATCCCAAAGAATTTCTTTATTATCTGAAGAAAGGGGAAATAGGGTATGGTCTCGCCATAGGAAAGGCAGCGAGCCTCTAAGATGGTAATTGGCAATTTGGCATTTGCTATTAGTCCCTTTAATTCTTCAAAAAGCCTTGATTTGCCAAGACCGGCATCACCGAGGATAAAGGCGGTGCCAAATCTACCCCTTTCTAACCCCTTGACCCATTCCCTGAGTGATTTTAGTTCCTTATCCCTTCCCACCAATGGTGAATATAGCCCCTGGATTCCTCGCTTCGGCTCAGGTTTCTCTTTGATTTTTAAGGGTTTGAATATCTTTACCTTACCCTCTATACCCTTGATATGAACTGGTGGCAATACTTCATAATTAAAGAGATAGCGGGATGCCCTGAAAACCGGTTCGGAAACGACTATCTCACCATTTTTTGCGATATCCTTCAATCTTGAAGTAAGATTTACTACATCGCCCATTATGGTATATTCCTTCTTCTCTTTAGAACCAACCTCACCAACTGCAACTGTTCCACTATTTATACCGATATGGAGACCAAGGTCAGTCTTCATTTTTAGTTTTCCTGAGAGTTTCTCATTTATTTCAGGAACAAGGCTCATCATTTCTAAAGAGGCTTTGATTGTCCTTTCCGGATCATCCTCATGGGCAACTGGAAGCCCAAACAGGGCAATGATCAAATCTCCTTCGTATTTATGGATTGTCCCTCCATGTTTAATGATGGGACGGTTTAGATATTCAAAACAGATATTGGCAATATCCTGAACATCTTCAGGGTCAAGACTATGAGAGAGTTTGGTAAAGCCTGAAAGGTCGGCAAAAAGAATGGTAAGCAGGCGGAATTCTTCTTTAGCAGGCTTTTGGATAAGAGATGCCCCGCACTCACCACAGAATTTCTGACCTTCCGGATTTTCAAAATTACACTTCAGACATTTCATAAGTGGTTTAAAAGAAGAAAATAACTGAAAAATGTAGAATAAAAATAGGCAATGCCTTTGGGTCTTGTGAATTCTAACTTATTTTTTATGGGGTCTAATTTCAGACCAATGGATTCAATAGTCTCAACGCCTATTACAGATTTGGCTCCCTTAAAACTAATTACAACACAGGGGGCTTCAGCATCTTTGATTGCTATCCTCACGCCGTATGCCTTTGCCTTGACTCTTTTACCATTTCCCAATTCTATTTTTATTTCACCGGGAATTTTGGGTGCACCAATCTTTTTTAATATATGCCCCGGCAAGACTGTATAGGTGGCGCCCGTATCAATTAATACCCGCCTCAATTGCACCTTGGCTTTTTTTCCTTTTATTAAAATATCCGCATAGAGATGTCCCATCGGTTTATTCCTTTTTGTTTATTCAAGTAATACCCGCGCGATTTTTTCTCTTAAGGCAATGGGCATTCCAGCCAAGACCTGAAGGGTCTTGGCATCCCGTAAATACCTCTCCACCGGATAGTCTTTTGTATATCCATAACCGCCAAATACCTGCACCGACTTTATGCCGCAATAGACTGCGGTTTCGGTACTGGTGGCCAGGGCAATTTCTGAGGCGAGATTATAATCTTCACCAGAATCTACCCTGCTGGAGGCATCATAGACGAGGTCTCTGGTTGATTCAATCTTTATCTTCATCTCTGCCAGCATCTCTTGAACCATCGGGAATTCACAGATTGCCCGTCCAAATTGCCTTCGTTCTTTTGCATATTTTATTGACGCATCAAGTCCTGCCTCGGAAATGCCCAGTGCTATTGCAGAAAGACAGAGATTGAAATACCTGTTTATTTCTTCCATTGCACTATTAAAACTGGCACTGTTTATTATACAAGAATCTTCTGAAATCTGTAAATTATCAAAAATCAAATCAAGAATACCGGCAGAACTCATTCCTAAAAGATAAGGTTTTGTGGTATTGTAAATCTGTGATTTTTCTACAAGGAATAATGCACGACCTTTATCGTCATTAAGGTTCAATAAAAAGAATTTCGCCAATTCTCCATTCAAGACAAATCTCTTCGTTCCTTTCACTATCAAAGGATTTTCCTGAACCCTATCCATCCCTTTTGAATCATTATCAAGTGAAAATCCACCAATCTCTCCTGTGGCAAGCCTGTTCAAATATCGTTTAAATTTATCGCTTGAGAACTTTAACAAAGC
>JBDRWI010000106.1:0-5567 GCA_039802265.1 Caldifarciminota bacterium
CTGATAATGCGGATATGTATAGCGATGTCTATGTGGGTCGTGCCTCGGTCTATACGATTGCCCAGGCACAGAACTTCGTTTACAAGGTTCTGACCTATGAAAAGAATCCACCGACCAATTATCTTAGAAAGATGCTTCTACCCACTGCCATTTTGTGGTCAAGTTATGAAGAACGTCCGATGCAGGACTCAATCGCCAGAATGACACCAACTCCACCCTGGTTTGATGCAAAACTCTATGAGCGTAATGGAACCCTATCCCACCAGGCAATGATTGATTCAATGAATGTTGGTTATGGGATGGGTGCCTGGGAAGGCCATGGTGATGAGGATGGAATTTATATGGGTGGCTCACCTTATTTGAATTCAACCGATGCGGATAATCTGACCAATGGTGACAAACAGGGTATTGCGATTTCCATTGCCTGCTTTACTGGTGCCTGGGATGAGACGCCGGGTGGCGATTGCTTTGCCGAGCATCTGGCAAATCGGGTTGGCGGTGGCTTAATTGGCGTAATGTTCAATTCTCGTTATGGCTGGGGTGCTTATGTTAATGGATATGTTCCTGGTCCATCAGAGCGCCTTGATACCACATACTATGCCAAGATATTTGAGGCTGGTTTATATAAGATGGGACAGGTGTTGGCAGTAGATAAAGACGCCTGGGTTCCCTACGCAGATTTAGGGGCACAATATGAGTTTACCCGCTGGTGTCTGTATGAGTTGAATCTACTCGGTGACCCGGAGTTACCATTATGGACAGACATACCCGGAAATCTGAATGTATCCTTTCCCGGGGTGATTCAGATTGGTAATCAGAATGTAGCGGTTACCGTCACCGGTGGTGGTGCACCAGTAAATAATGCACTGGTCTGTCTCAAGAAGGGAACCGAGACCTATGCCTATGGTTATACAAATTCCTCAGGACAGGTTACCCTGAATGTTGCTCCTACAACACCCGGATTTATGGATATTACCGTCACCGCAAAGAATTATTATCCATTTGAAGATACAATCATCGTTCAGGCAAGCACCTATGCCTATGTGATGTATTTAAAGAGTTCAATCAGCGACCCGGCACCCGGTGGGAATAATGATGGTGTATTAAATCCTGGTGAATCGGTTGAGATTCCACTCTGGGTTAAGAACTACGGCAGTCTCCAGGCAAATGGTGTTACTGGAAGATTGCGTGAGAATGATTCCTATATCACAATCTCTGATACGATCAAGTCCTTTGGTAACATTCCAGCCGGTGATTCTGCATATACCGGTGCTGATGGCTATAATCTGCAGGTCGCCAATAACTGTCCTAATGGATATGGATTTACCCTTACCCTTGTCTGTAAAGACAATGTTGACTCAACCTGGACATCCAATTTCGGACTTGTGGTCTATGCTCCGGTCTTGACCTATCAGGGTGTGCAGGTGCTTGGTGGTAATAATAATGGGATGCTTGACCCTGATGAGACGGCGAATTTAGTGGTGACGATAAAGAATGAGGGTGGTGCGACTGCGAGCAATATTACGGGAATCTTGATGGAGAGTTCGCCCTGGATAACGGTCAATGATGCGAATGGTAGTTGGGGTAATTTAGCCCCTGGTGCCTCGGGTAATAATAGTGGTAATCCGTTTACTGTTTATGCGGATGCCGGCACTCCTACGGGTACGGTGGTCAATTTCCAGGTTCAATTGACCAGTGGTGTTTATTGTGATACGATTGAGTTCAGTTTGACGGTTGGTCGTAAGCATTATTATATCTGGAATCCTGATCCAACACCGGCTCCAGGACAGAATATGCATGCTATTCTGCAGGGTTTGGGTTATAGTGGTGATTATGGTACCACTTTGGCTCCGGATTTGAATCTTTATCAGGCGGTTCTGGTTTGTGTTGGGGTATATCCGAACAATCACATTATTGGTGCTTCCAGTCCTGAGGCGACGGCTTTGGTCAATTATTTACAGAATCAGAATGGTCGGATGTATCTTGAGGGTGGAGATGTCTGGTATTATGACCCGCCATATCAGGGTGGTTATAATTTCTGTCCGTTATTTGGGATAAATCCGACGGCTGATGGTACTAGTGATATGGGACCGGTTCAGGGTCAGACTGGGACATTTACTTCGGGGATGTTGTTCAATTATGGTGGTGAGAATAGTTGGATGGATCATATCAGTCCTACGGGTAGTGGTGCCTTTTTGATTTTCCGTGATCAGAATAATAATTATGATTGTGGTGTGGCGAATGTGGTTAGTCGTGGTTATAAGACGGTTGGGACCTCGTTTGAGTTGGGTTCATTGGTTGATGGTAGTGGTGTTTCAACGCGTGCGGCGTTATTGGATTCCATAATGCATTTCTTTGGTTGTTTTGTGATTGGTGTTGGGGAAGAGGGTGGATTGAGTTTAGAGCCTGGTAAGCCGGGTATGGTTTTGGCGCCGAATCCGTTCCAGAATCACTGTGTGATTAAATTCCAAATCCCAAGTATCAAATCCCAAAATTCAAACGAAAATCTTGCTGCTTTGCGTATCTATGATGCTGCCGGTAGACTGGTAAAGGATTTTTCTCGGTTAACGGTAAACGGTGAACGTTCAGCGGTCATCTGGGATGGAACTGATGATTCAGGTCGCAAGTTGCCTTGTGGTGTCTATTTTGTGCGGTTGGAAGCGGGTGATTTCAAGAAGGTTGAGAAGGCGGTATTGTTGAGATAGGGGTGAAAAAGGGTGAAGAGGGGTGAATAAGGGAGAAGAAGGGTTTTCCATGATTTCCCTTTATCACCCCCCATTCTCCTCTGATAACCCTTGTGTGATGAAAGGGGGTGATGTGAATAATAAAAAGAATCTAAAATGCTCAAGTCCTAAAATAGAACCCTTACTCTTTTCTCTTCCTGGAAGGGAGAGGATTAGGGTGAGGGTGAAAGGGGGTTAAAATGAAAAAAGGGATAATAGCCCTAATATTATTGATGGTGGCAGGTTTTTCTGCCCATCAGATAGTCAATTTTACTGATAACTGGGGACAGTATCCACTATTCAATGTGGTGTCAGAGCGTGCCAATGGTGTGGATATTGTCTTCAGTATGCATCGGATGGTTACTGAGGATGTAGAGGTTGATGGTGTGCCGATGAAGACCTTTGGTGTGCCAGCTGTGTTTTTACCGGAGCCAGGTTATCCCAATTTACTCGGCGCCAACCGTTATGTAGCAATACCTCAGGGTGCACGTGCAGAGGTTGAAATTGTAGATACCCGAACTGAAAGAATGTATGGTGTAGAGGTTGCACCAGCGCCCAATTATCCACTCAATAACGATGATTCACCGCTGCGTTATGTAAAGGATATGCGGATTTACGGGAGAAACGCCTTCTGGCCCAAATCACCAGTTGTGGTATCACAGCCTTTACAGATTCGGGGTGTAGATGTGGTTGTAGTTGGTGTAATTCCTTTTCAATACAACCCTGTAACAAAGGAACTGATTATCTACAAGGATATTCGCTTCCGGATTAATTTTATTGGTGGTAATGGACATTTTGGTGAGGACCGGTTACGCAATCCCTATTGGGAACCGATACTGCAGAATCATCTACTGAATTACAATTCATTACCGAAGATTGACTTTTATTCGCCGGAGCGTTTGCGGGCGCGTGATGGTTGGGAGTATATAATCATTGTTCCTGATGACCCGGTCTTTATTGCCTGGGCAGATACGATAAAGCGCTGGCGCCAGCTACAGGGGATATCAACGAAGATAACGACCTTGACTGAAATTGGCGGTAATAATGCAACCTTGATTGAGAATTATCTGAATAATGCGTACAATACTTGGAATCCGGCGCCGGTGGCATTCTTAATACTCTCCGATTATCAATCTTCAGGTGATGTTTATGGCATTACATCTCCGGTCTGGAATTCTTATTGTGTCTCTGATAATATTTATGCGGATGTGAATGGTGATGATTTACCGGATATGCATCACGGACGGATTTGTGCCCAGACTGAGACACATTTAAGCAGGATTATAAAAGACAAGATGTTGAGTTACGAACGCAATCCTTACACCGCAGCCAATTTCTATGACAATCCACTGGTTGCCTGTGGTTGGCAGGATGACCGCTGGTTCCAGTTAGCAGCTGAGGTCTGTCGCGGTTATTTGATAAATGTTCTGGGTAAGAATCCGGCTCGGCAGTATGCCTTGGGTTCTCCAGCGAATCCAACTCCAGGTGGCCCCTGGTCAACTCGTCAAGGGACAGCGCCTGTAGTAGCATACTGGAATGCCTATGGTTATATACCTTTAACTAATCCGTATAATTCAACTTGGTGGAACAATGGTTCAGCAGCGGGGATTAACGCCGCGATTAATTCAGGGGCATTCTTTATTCAGCATAGGGACCATGGTGCTGAGACGGGTTGGGGTGAGCCTTCTTATTCGAATTCTGATCTGGATGGTCTTACAAACACGATGTACACCTTTGTAAACTCTACGAACTGTCTGACAGGAAAATACAATAATCCATCTGAGGTATTTTCTGAGAAGTTCTACCGGATTCAATATGGTGCATTGGGTGCGAATGCGGCAAGCGAGATTTCTTATTCGTTTGTCAATGATACTTATATCTGGGGTATGTGGGATTGTCTGTGGCCAAACTTTGACCCTGGTTATCCGACCTTTGACCTGGTTGGTTATGGTAATCTGCGGCCGAGTTTTGCGATGACCTATGGTAAATATTATCTGCGGAATATGTGGTTTCCTGATTCAGTGCCGGGTGTGGGTGGGTATAGAGTCTATACTTACCACCTATTCCATCATCACGGCGATGTGTTTATGACTTTATATTCTCAAATACCCCAAAACTTGACCGTAAGTCATCCAGCAACCTTGACCGCGGGCGCGACTTCATTCCCGGTGAGTGCAAATGACAGTTCGGTGATTGCCCTTACCGTGAATGGTGAAATCATTGGTGTGGCGATGGGAACTGGCAGTGTGGTGAATATTACGATTCCACCGCAGACACCAGGTAATACAATGATTGTGACCGTAACAAGGTTTAACTATCGGCGTTATAGTGCAGAGGTGCCGATTGTCTCCAGCAACTATCCCTATGTGATTCTCAGCACTGGAATTATCAATGATTCTGGTGGCGATGGTGTAATCAATCCGGGTGAGACAGTTAGTTATGGAGTTTATGCGAAGAATGTGGGTCAGGGAACTGCCCAGCAGGTATATGGTTTATTGAGCGAGCCGAGTCCCTATGTCACGGTTAGTGTGGATTCCAGTTGGTATGGAAATATACCCCAGAACGATTCAGTCCTGGGTAATCCCTATTATCAATTTGCGGTGGCGAATAACTGTCCAAATGGCCATAACATCAACTTCACCCTGGATTTCTATGATATTAATGACAGTGTCTTCCATTCCTATAAGACACTTACCGTCTATGCTCCGGTCTTGACCTATCAGGGTGTGCAGGTGCTGGGTGGTAATAATAATGGGATGCTTGACCCTGATGAGACGGCGAATTTAGTGGTGACGATAAAGAATGAGGGTGGTGCGACTGCGAGCAATATTACGGGAATCTTGA
>JBDRWI010000107.1:0-5279 GCA_039802265.1 Caldifarciminota bacterium
TCTTCTGGAACGGAACACAATGGATAAGGACAGCACTGGGTAATCCAAACAACACCATTTATGGTGTCTGCGTGGGTCCAGGAAGAAATGATGGTATTAACAGAATCTATGCAAGCGGGGATGGCACTCCAACAGTAGAATATACCTGGACTGGTTCTTTCTGGGATAAAGATACAGTCCAGAATGCAAATCTACAACAATGGTTACCTTATGTTGGTCCGGGTAGAAATGATGGTGTTAACCGCTTGTATTTACCTAATTCCATGGGTTCCACATACACTGTTGCAGAATATACCTGGGCTGGTTCTAATTTTGTAAGGTCGGATCTACCCGCGGTTGGTGGAAATCCTCTATGTATTACAATAGGTCCGGGCAGAAATGATGGAATAAATCGTCTATATGCGAGTTCAAGGGCAAAGGTATATGAGTTTACTTACCAATCAGGCACCTGGCAGACTGTGGATATAATTCCAACTTATGGAAATGAAGGTCGGTATAATATCACCCTGGGCAAAACAAAGATAGATGGAAAAAATCGTATTTATATAACCTGCTCGGGTACCCAATTCCTTGAGGTGTCCTGGAGCGGATCATCCTGGGTTGATACGGTGATTGATGCGGTATCTGCTGCTACCTGCGGAGTTGCAATCGGCAGGGGGAGAAATGATGATACAGTAAGGGTTTATGGTTGCAATAGAAATGGCGAGGTCTGGGAGTTCACTCATATCCATCCTTATGTTGGCATTGAAAGTGAAAATCGCAATGAATCATTAACTTTGTCTGGATTATTAAAGGTATTTCCTAATCCGACTTCAAATGGATTGAGCATAAGATATACGCTCAATGACGAAACACTATCCGAAATCGCCATTTATGATATTACTGGAAAGAAGATTAAATTATTGTTTAAAGAGAAACAGAGTCCGGGTTCTTATGAGGTCTTCTGGGATGGTAAAGACAAGTATGGTAAGTTAGTACCAGGTGGTGTGTATATTATACATTTTAACATGGATAGAAATTTTGTAACAAAGAGGTTCGTATTTGTAAAATAATTATGGTTGTAATAGAAAGGAAAGAACTATGAATAAAAAATTGATTTTTCTTTTCCTGTTGATTGCAGGAATGACATTTGCTATGCCGCCTAAATATCCGACAGGGGCGTATCACTCCTGTATCGTTGGTCCACCGCGCGAGACACCGAAAGATTTATCCCGCGGTTCAATTGAGACCTGTGTTATTCTGGTTCAGTTTACCGACAACCGTGCAGATACGCTTAATCGCACCCCGGCAAGATATGATAGTATGTTTTATTCCACTGGTGTTTATTACGGCCAATATCGCCAGGGAAGTCTCAATGATTTCTTCAAAGAGAATTCCTATAATCAGACCGATGTTCGTGGCGGAATTTGCGGAAACAAATGGTGGGTCTCAAATCACACTTATGCCTATTATGATGACGGAAATTATATGCTCAGCACTGGTTATCAGCTGGCACGGGATGCGGTCCAACTCGTTGATGCCACTGTCAATTTTCATCAATATGACTTAAATAATGATAATCATATTGATGGTGTTTTTGTGGTTCACGCAGGACCAGGTGCCGAGGATACTGGGAATCCCCATCAATGCTGGTCCCACGCAATTCCAAGTTTTAATTACACGACAAACGATGGAGTAATTATTGATGGTGCAACTAATGTTCCCGAAGTAAATCTCGTCACACCTGCACTTGATACTACACTCTGTTGTATCGGCGTTATGTGCCACGAACTCGGACACGTAGTAGGACTTCCCGACCTTTATGACCCTACACGAAACACCTGGGGTGTCGGTTACTGGAGTTTGATGGGCTATGGTGCCTGGGGTGCAGGTGGAAATACACCCTGGAGTCCTTCCCATGCGGATGCATGGTGTAAGAAGAGAGTGAACTGGCTGAGTTATACACCAATTACTTCAAATGTTACTGGTTTGCGGATTCTGGATTTAGAAACCCATCCTGTTGCATATCGCGTATGGCGTAATGGTGTCATTAATGATACATTTTTTATTCTTGAAAACCGCCAGAATAAAGGTTTTGATACTCCCTTACCCGGTCGTGGACTCTTAATATGGCACATTGATCCGCGCTACGGCGGTACATATCACAATGTTGTGGACCTTGAAGAAGCAGATGGGTGTGATGACCTTGACCATGGCTGGGGATACAGACCTGACCCGCATTATTATCATCATGAACTCGGCGATTCTGGCGACCCATATCCTGGAGATAGTAATAACACAATGTTCGGTCCTAATACCTATCCCTCAAGCAATAGTAATTACGGGGTTCCAACCAATGTTACAGTTCGTAATATCACAATCGTTGGTGACACAGTGATCTGTGATGTAATAATCAATACAACTGAAATCAGTGAACAGAAGAATGATGATAAAAACAGAATAGCAATACTGCAGAATCCCGTTAAGAATGTCCTAACGATTAGATACAGTTTATCCAGGCTGGAGAATTTTGAAATAGAAATCTATGACATAGCTGGAAGAATGATTGAAAGATTATTTTCTAAAGAGATTTCAGGAAAGGGTATCATGAAGTTTGAGCCAAAGAATCTGCCCAGGGGTGTGTATTTCTTGAAGATTAAGAAAGGAGATGCAAAAGAGATTCATAAATTTATCTATCTTGGAATGTGAAGCATTTTCCGAATCTGGTTTTCAGCAGCTCTAAATTCCGTTAGACGGAAGATATTAGGGGTAGTAAAGCCGATTAAATCAAAAGAAATTGCTGTCTTGCCCTACGTAGAACATTAAAGATTTAACATTGAGAAAATAGTTGAAAAAGTGTGTGGAACAACTAAATGGACACAGATTACAAGTCTTGACATAGATTAGTTTTCTTATATAATGACGCACTGATGTTGTGATTATGAGTGGGTAAAGAAGGAGGCTATGACAAAAATGAAAAAGGATGCTAAATCAAAAAAGATCCTTTTGACCGGCGTCGCAGGATTTATAGGATACAAAACCGCTGAGATGCTTTTAGAAAGAGGTTATTATGTTTATGGCGTAGACAATTTGAATGATTATTATGATGTAAGACTGAAGGAGTGGCGCCTGTCACAATTAAAGAAGTTTAACAATTTTAATTTTGCAAGGATTGATATAGAAAATTTATCAGCATTGAAAAAGATTTTTGTCAAAAATAAAAATTTTGATGCGGTTATAAACCTTGCTGCACGGGCGGGTGTGAGATATAGTATGAAAAATCCTGCAGTCTATATGACTACCAATGCATTGGGAACGCTGAATTTATTAGAATTGATGAAAGAGCATAATATCAAAAAAATGATTCTTGCTTCAACTTCTTCTTTGTATGCAGGACAAAAAATGCCTTTCAAAGAAGATCTGCCGGTAAATACCCCAATCTCCCCTTATGCGGCATCAAAAAAGGCAGCGGAATCTATTGCCTATTCCTATCACTATCTTTATGATATGGATATAATCATTTTGAGATATTTTACGGTTTATGGTCCAGCAGGCAGACCGGATATGAGTGTTTTCAGATTTATTAAATGGATTGATGAGGGAAAAGAATTAATTCTTTATGGTGATGGAACTCAGAGCAGGGATTTTACCTATGTTGATGATATTGCTGACGGAACGATAAGGGCGCTTAATGTCAATGGCTTTGAAATAATAAACCTTGGGAATAGCACACCCCATAGTTTAAATGAATTGATTGTGCTGATTGAAAAAACAATAGGCAAAAAGGCGCGGGTTATTAAAAGACCATTTGCCAGTGCTGACTTGAAGGCAACCTGGGCAGATATAAAAAAGGCAAGATTGTTAATGGGCTGGAAGCCAATGGTCAGCCTTGAACAGGGCATAGAGAAAACTATTGAATGGTATGAGAAAAACAGAGGTTGGCTCAAAAATATTGAAATTGATTTATCAAAATAGTGTGTTAGCTCAAAATTAAACTGAATAAAAATTTGTAATAAAAAAAGTTCTTGACTTTTACTGAATCATGAATATCATTGTATAATATAATTATTTAAAAATTCTTGTTAAGGTGTCTGTTCTCAAACCAGAAAGGAGGTGAGAAATTGAGAACATGGTTTGAGAACCTGGGTAGTAAAAAAATAATAAGTTCTAACAAGGGACACCGCGGAATAATCCGCTGGGATTCAGCGGAATGTAATAAAGTTCTGCTTTTCTTATACACTAAATGATTATCAGCACATTTGGGGTGGGAAAAACGGAACTTACTTCGTGAACAGTGAAGGTTAAACAGTAAAAAGGAGGTAAAAATGGCGGGCATATCTTCACTATTCAAGAGGTGCTTTTTCGGTTTGTTCTTTGTTCTTGCATTCCTTACAGCATTTTCTCCACAAGATAATATAGAAAACATAAACGGCATTGGTGCAGAATATGAGGGATGGTTTAATAAGGTGATTAGTGATATAAAAGCGAGTGAATATGAGATTAGATGGCAGGACAGGTATGGTGAGTATCAATCACCGAACAGGGCACAGAATTTGAGGTTCAGTTATTATTCTGACGGTTTCAAGGTTAAGCCAAGGGAAGATGGTGATAAGTGGGTTGTTCAGATAAGTTTAAAAGGATATGGCAGGAAGGAGATAAAAAAATACATAGGTGATAGACTTGTGGTTGAGAAGAACAGGGGATATGTGAGAGGTAATGGGATAGATATTAGTTTTGAGAATAATGAGGAAGGGATGAGGGAGGATTTTATCGTTTATGACCGACCAAAAGGAAAAGGTGAACTTATACTTGAGTTTGATGTGCAGATGGATAGGGTTAAGATGGGGGTGAATGATAGGGGAATGAGTTTTGTTATGGATGTATCAGGTGGTGCAGAGGTATTAAATTATGGAGATATGGAGATAAAGGATAAAGAAGGTAAGGAGATAAGGGGAGAGTTCAGGTTAATAAGTGAGAGCGGATTTGCGATAGTTGTTTATGATAAAGATGCGGTGTATCCGATAGTTATAGACCCGTTATCTTCAACACCGAACTGGACTGGCGAATCAAATCAGGCAAATGCTTGTTATGGTTATTCCGTCTCCACTGCGGGTGATGTGGATGGTGATGGATATTCAGATGTGATAATAGGGGCGATAAATTATGACAATGGCTCAACAGATGAAGGCGGTGTTTTTGTTTATCATGGAAATGAAAATTTGAGTAAGGTTGTAAGACTCAGACAGATGAGAACAAACCTTTCAACCTTGATAGTTCCACCTTTATTAACACATTCACAG
>JBDRWI010000108.1:0-5238 GCA_039802265.1 Caldifarciminota bacterium
TAATGATTGAACCCATACCTTCAATAATTGTGATAATCCTTGCATTATCAGTAATTGCCGGATTCAAACTGGAACGACCGGTCAGAATCAAAGTATCCGCAACACCCACAGAGGCAGTATCGGGTGAATAGATAAACAATCGGAATCTCACTGAATCAGAATTATTAACCCAGAGATCAACCAGACCATTATTATTATGGTCAGCAAGCGGCATACCCAGAGAATCCAATAATACAACACCCCAAGGTCGGTTATGATTATAATACAAATCAACCGTATCACGATTCGTCCCCTGATTATAAACCCACAAATCATAACTCCTGGGCACACCAGCCACCGTATACCCAACCTGGTCAGGCTCAACCAGTATCGCCACAACCCTGCGAATCTTCGTAGTAATAAAGACCGTATCCATTAATGCAGGATTGATATTAGAATTGCCAATCAACCTCAATGAATCAATCTCACCACCCTGGGCATTTGATGGTGGTGTAACACCTAAAACAATCGGCACCGTATCATTGATGTTTATTATCACATCCGGAATTGAATTGTTATTGTGGTCAATCAGGGGATTATTGCCCGTGGAATCAAATAAGTCTATTTGCCAGTTGGTAGTATGCTGATATACTAAATCAACCGTATCAAGACCAATTCCTATATTTATCACCCTGATATCATAATCTATCCTTACATTTGGTAAAGTAGAATCCACCTGATTAGGCTCAAGGATCAATCTTACCGTAGGACCATAGCCAATCCGAACTTCGTATAAATATGGCAAATAAGCAGGATTAGTATATTTCAACCGTGCTTGATACTGGAGATACCTCGAATTCAAACTATCAGGAATATCTTCACCTTTACCTAAAGAATCCCATCCTGACCAGGAATTATCAGGATTTGGTGTATTGCCACTGCGCACAAAGAATGAAATGTTTGAGCCAGGGGGCAGACTATCATCCCAGTCAACAATCCCCCAAGCAACCTCTTCACCCGCATCAAAGACCGAAGAGATATAATCCTCGTAGTATTTGCGATTATACACATTCCCAATCTCCCGAAACATCCCATGATGGTCTCTCTGTGTTGGCAAAGAATAGGTAGGGGTGTAACTTGGGCTGAGCAGAATATAACTTGGTTCTGGGGGATAGGCATAGTTATTAACAAAGACATCAAAGATATTATCGCCATTAAAGTCTGCAACAAACCCACCACTGGCATCGACTGGCTGACCAATCTCGGTGGTATTCGTTTCAGAATAGCCCGTGGTACTTCCCCAATAGATTTTTGGTTTCAAGTTAACGCCATAGCCCCGAAGATATATAATATCAAGGTATCCATCGGCGTTAAAATCAGCAATTGAGCTGCCTCCGTAACAAGGACCGGGCATGAGGGTCTGCCATAAGACAAATCCGTTTGGAGTATAAGTATAAATATAGGATTGATTACCGCCGGAGAAATAAGTTATCACTATATCCAGGTAATCATCATTATTGACATCTGCAACTGAACAGCCGTGGGGGTAAACCTGTGGATTTGGAAGTTCAACTTTTGCGTTTGGAGAGAAGCCAGCAGCACTTCCCCAATAGACATAGGTGTTTGAACCAACATAATTTATGAAGACAATATCCAACCAACCGTCTTTATTGAAATCTCCTGATTCTACATTATGATTCCCATTGGATGGAAGGAATGTAGCATTACCTGGTGAGTATCCCGAGGCACTGCCCCAGAAGACCACACCGTTGTTATAATTATATCTGCTGGAGACAAGGTCAAGATAACCGTCCTTGTTAAAATCAGCAAGATAACAAGCCTCGCTTCCGGTAGATAAAGGAACATCAACATAACTATTTGGGTTTGGACCACTGGTAGTGCCAGTAAAAATTCTTAATGTATTACCCGCACCATTAGTAAAAATCAGCTCAGGGTAGCCATCAAAGTTTAAATCTCCGACTTCGCAATCGCCACTATTATCCACTGGATATTGAGTCATATTGGATGGATTATATCCAGAGGCACTACCCCAGTATACATACGAGAAAGAAGCCATTTCATTTGAAACAATCAAGTCAAAGTATCCATCACAATTTAGGTCCCATCGGTTAACAAATTCAACAGTTCCACCATATTTATTGGAAGCATAGATATTATGTTCAAAGATTCCATCCTTGAAATCTTGTTGAGTTGTTTCGATCCACATTTCGCCGTAAATCATAGAAGTAATAATAAATAAGAAAACTAGGCATTTCTTTTCATTCATAAATACCTCCACTCTTGGTGCAGCATATACCGCTAATACCCCCTTTTGACGAAAATCAATTTACCAACTTTTCTAAGATTTCCAGCTTTGAGACAATAAAAATATACCCCTGGGTTAACGAGCTTGTTCCGATAATCTGTGCCATCCCATATTACATAATATGGACCAGCATTATAATTTCCATCAACCAATAATTTCATCAATTCTCCATAACTATTATAAATCTTGAGGGATACATCTGCCCTCGTAGGCAGGAAGAAATTTATATGTGCCTCGCTTGAAAATGGATTAGGCATAATAGAACAGAAAATTAATGAATTTTTTGTTAACTTCTCAGATATACCCATAGCATGATAGTAAAAACATATACTATCAAACGAAAACTTTGTGGTTCTTTTATAATCAGTTGAAAATGTGCATCTGTATTGCAAAAACCTTTTTCCATTAAGCAAGGTATCGGTGCCGCCATTGGATAATAAAATCCATCTGGTCCAAGCGGTTGTGTCAACTGCTCCTCTCACCCATAACGAACATACAATACCCTGTGGAAAATTACCCCACCACTTTACTGAATCAACAATTATTATAGCACCGGCATCAAAAACACTTGATAAATACCTTTCCTTATTTGCTCTATCCCAGAGACTGCCCAGGTCTTCCCAGACTGCATCATCAGATGCATCGGGAAAAATGAAATGGTTTGCTGGTGAAAATCCCCCATTATTCCAATATAGATAAGCTGGACCACCCGCACCACCAAATAGCACATCTTTTTCGCCGTTATTATCGAAATCCGCAATATTCACCACCTGCATTTGAGAGTTTGAAAGCGGTAAAGAAGTAAATGAATTATAATCTGGACCCCATAGAATATACCCGGCATTCGCATTGAGCTGGCTGGCAGCAATATCAAGAGAATTATCATCATTTATACATTCAATAGAGCAATCACCCCCACCGCTACCAGGGATATTGGTTGAGGTATTGAAACCTGAATTAGAACCCCAGTAAATGATATCAGAATTTGCGCTTTGATTAATAAAGATATCTAAATATCCATCTTTATTTAAGTCTGCAATTGAATGGTCAGCATTACTCCCTGCATTCAGTGTAATGAATGACAAAAAATTTGGTCCCCAGTAAATTATAACCCCTGATTCCTGGGAGACGCTCAAATCTAATTTATTATCATAATTTAGGTCCCCTAAACTGAGGCGATTAATCCAGGTATCGGTGCACACAATAGAATCAGTAGGAAGTAGATTATGAAACGGTCCGGGGCCGTAGTAGAAATATATCCTATGTTGTGAACTCACAATAATATCGCTATTACCGTCATTATTTATATCCGCTATTAATGGATGCTGGGCACCCTCTGTCCCAAGCACGATGGAATCATCAGGAAACTGGGAATAGCCATATACACTGCCATAAAAAATATGTACCCTGTTGTCGTACTCCGCGATAACTATATCCTCATAATTATCAAAATTCAAATCTCCAACACTAAATCCTTGAGGATACGTATTTAATCCCTGGAGTACGGTCTTTCTTGTTGTATCAAAACCGATAGAACTATTCCAGTATATATCTGCTTTTCCATAACCACGCCGCCCAAGAACCACATCTAACCATCCATCGTCGTTCAAATCCCAGTCTCTACCGATTATTCGCAACCCACCTGTGGCTGGCGAATAGATATAGCCACCCAGTTTCCATCTCCTAACCAGTGATGCATTCCATTGGGTTGTGGTATCACCAGCTAAATAATAGTACTCCCACCCATCAATAAAATCTGAATGAGTCTTTTCAATCCAGATGTTTTGGGCAAAAAGAATAATACGGGATATAAAGTATACTAATCCAATTTGAGTAATTATAATCATTTATAAAATTATAAGCACTCTGGAGAATTTGTCAAGCGATCAATACGCTGAGTTCTCTCCACTTTTTATCCTCCCTCAGGAGTAGGACATAATAGAAATTTAATTTAGTTACACCTACCGGCAACTAATAAGCCAATTCTAAATATAATTAATAAGCACCTGGATTTTTTAATCTTCGGCAAAATGGATATCCCCTCAAATCATCATCTGCCCATAATTCTCTAAAACCAATCTACCTGATCAGATATCAGTCACCATATACAATATATCATCCCACCTATGTTTGATAAGTAAATGCATCCGCATATAAAAGCGCAGTTAAGTGGAGATATTGACCCAAGGGAGATAAATACTACAGCATTTCCATCAACCTAAGAGTTATCCCTGGTGCATTCTGAGGCAGTTAGAATATTGAGGGCTGGAGATTAGTGTAAATTTTTTGTCTTTACCTCAACAATCGTTTTTATTCCACCCCTGGGATTGAATTCACCGCGCACAATTGCCCAGCGTGGCTTTACCGCCTTAACAAAATCCTGGAAGATTCTGTTCACCGCATTCTCATAAAAAATCCCTAAATTTCTATAAGCAAGGATATACATTTTTAGTGATTTTAATTCTACAAAATATTTATTCGGTTCATATTCTATTGTGATCGTTCCCGTATCAGGTAGTCCAGTTTTGGGGCAGACTGAAGAATACTCAGGGATAATTATTGTTATCTTATAATTCTTAAATTGATTGGGGAGAATATCAAGTTTGGGCAATTCTGTTTTTAATCCAGCAATGGCATGTTTTTTTGTATAATTTTGCATTGTCTCTCCTATTCAAAAGAATGCTCTTTATCAGGATATATGCCAACTTTTACTTCATTTATATAGGTCAGCACAGCTTTTTTAATCTCAAATCCAACATTTGCATATCGTTTAACGAACTTTGGTTTAAAATCTTCATAAAATCCGAGCATATCATGCAAAACCAGTATCTGTCCATCACAATATGGACCTGCGCCGATGCCGATCGTGGGAATCTTCAACATTTTGGTGATTCTCTTTGCAAGTTGCATAGGAACTTTTTCAAGGACTATTG
>JBDRWI010000109.1:0-5097 GCA_039802265.1 Caldifarciminota bacterium
TGGAAGAAAACTCTTCGGTTTCGGTTTTGGCACCGAAGATGCTTAATCTAAATGGAACAATCCAAGATTCAATAAGGGAGTTTCCAGATTACAGGATTCTCTTTTGGGAGGTGACTGGTCTTTCTCGCTTATTTCCTAAAAGCCCAATTTTCGGTCGCTGGCGGTTGAAAGGATTTGATTACACAAAAATCCAAGAAATTCCTCAACCGATGACCTCTGCCCTTCTCTTCCGGCGGCAGGTCTTTGAGGAAGTTGGCCTTTTTGACGAGGACTTTCCTATCTATTACAATGATGTTGATTTATTAAAAAGGATAAAAGATAAGGGATTAAAGGTTTTATACTTTCCTTATGCCGAAGTGATTCATAAAAGGGGGGCAACGACGAAGATTTTTTGGGGAAGGATGATATTTGAACAGCATAAGAGTATGTATCAATATTTTAAGAAATACAAAAAGGGTAAGTTTTTATATCCCTTCTTCCTTTTTACCGCTATTATCCGCTTCTTTGCCTACAAGATTTTGAATTCATTATAAAAAGTGTTTAAATATGAGATAAATACTTGCCAATCAAATACTTAATTTTATTTAAGATGTAAGAAAATTCTATTGCCAAAAGGGGAAAATTTTGTATTCCTTTATGTAAGGAGGTGTTTATGAAACGTTCGCTCTTTCTTTCCTTTGGTCTTTCAATGTTAATTCTTTTCGTTTCTCAGGGAAATGGTTTTGAAATTCAACATAACCCCAGTCAATTTTCCTTTTATTCTGACCGCGGTTTTGATAGGGTTCGTGCCCCTGATTTTTACCCTTCTGGAAATCCTGGTGCTCCGGAACTTCCCGTAAAATACCTCCACTACATAATCCCGCCAGATAAGAAAGCAGAAGGAATCTGAATTACTTCCAGGTCAATGATTCAATTATTTATAATTCCGACTCTTTATACCCCAATAACCCGATTGAGATTGTGAGGAATGGTATCTTTGATGGTGCCCGTCTAGTGACGATTGCTGTTTATCCTTTGCAGTACCGTCCGAAAAGTCGCCGACTTTTTATAAACCAGAGTATCTCCTTTGAGTTTCAATTTTGCTCTACTAATATTCCAGAGCGACCAAGAATTAGGGGAATCAATGCCCAGAAGGTCTATAATAGGATACTTTCTTCTGTTATTGGGAATAATAATGATATCCCTCTCTATTATCAACCACTGACACTTATCCCTGATGCGCCACCTCCTATTCCTACTCCAGCAACTTATACTATTATCGCTAATGACACAATTTTAGGAATGATGGAAGAATTCCAACCGCTTGCCGATTAGTTAACCCAAAAAGGGATTCCGGCGGTAGTTTATCCATTGAGTTGTGCTCTAAGACATCCAGGGGTTGATGATGCAGACCGGTTGAGAAATTTTATAATAAATGGCTATAATAATTATGGTTTGACATGGGTTCTTCTTGCTGGTGATGCGGGTATAGTTCCTTATAGAAAAGGCACTTCTGAGAATTTTCCTCCTCCTCCCCCTCAGGAGAAGGAAGAGAAACTCCCCCCCTCTGATCTCTATTTCTCTGACATGAACGGGAATTGTAATGCTGATGGAGATGAGTATTGGGGTGAGCCTACTCATGATGCAGTTGATATCTATCCAGAGGTCTTCGTTGGGCGTGTCTTAGTTCGTAGTCCGATAGAAGCGAGAAACTGGGTAGAAAAGAATTTGATTTATGAACAGTATGGAAGCACAATGCCTGAACTTTATGCGCAGACGACCTGGATTTATGATAGCATCGGTCGTATTAATAACCCTCACGGCGGACCTCTCTATCCTCTTCCTGAAACAAGAGAAAAATTCCCCCCTTATTTCACCCATTTCAATTTTGATTCAAGATGGGGATATGAAGTCGGAGAGGCACTTAAATGGGGAACTGGTTTTTATCAAATTTATTTACACGGGGGTCCAGGAGTAGTCACTTGCGACGGTAGAACTTGTTATCATGTGTATGCCTATTTAAGAGGCTCTCCGTATCCGGAGCACGGACTAAATTACTTAGATAATGATGGTCGGTACTATGTAGTCTACGCTATCAGTTGTTGGGTCGCTGCCTATGACTCATTTGGTTGGAATCCTTATGGATTTATACCAACTGACACCACCCTTGCTGATGGATTTACTGATACCTACGCAAGGAAAGGTGCTGTAGCATTTCTTGGGAACACCAGAAGTGGATATTATTGGTCTTCCC
This sequence comes from Caldifarciminota bacterium, assembly GCA_039802265.1. Classification (GTDB taxonomy): domain Bacteria; phylum Hydrothermota; class Tepidihabitantia; order SM23-42; family JAOAFX01; genus JBDRWI01. Next base: position 2,234 of record JBDRWI010000109.1, read on the forward strand.
ACTACCTTCATGATGCATTCTGTAGATTACTTTTCGGAAGTGAAATCGCACCTTACTCCTTAGGGGTTATTGAAGGATGGTCTAAAGTTTATTATCCTTCTCATTGGCATTTAGTTCACGCTCATAACCTTTTCGGTTCACCGGAGATTGAGCCTTGGATTAATAAACCAAAAGAGATATTTGTTGACCACCCAACTTTCATTCCAGTTGGAGTGCCCTCAGAATTTACCGTGAGAGTTCGGAGTGATATCGGTCCGTTACCAAATGTCCGGGTGTGTCTTTATAAAAGAGATCCTTCCACCGGTCTCTTAGATATCTATCAAATCGGCTGGACAGATGCATTAGGAAGGGTTACCTTTATCATTCATCCCCAAAGCATAGGTACTCTTAAGGTGACTTGCACCCGACCCCGTTTGCTAACCACAGCAATTCCGGAGTATACCCAGTATCTACCTACCCGAACAATCTGTCGGGTTGGTATCGGAGGAGATGAGGGAAAGGACTATAAAGCGGCTCAGAGGTTAGAGAGACCGGAGAGACTCTCCCTTACCACCACTTCACCCATTCCTAACTCCGGGAATTTAAAGGTCTTTTATGGACTTCCTGAAAATGGGAGAGTAAAAATTACCCTTTATGATTTATCAGGGAGAGGGATGGTGCTGAAAGATGAAATGATGGGTGCTGGTTATTATGCTGAAACTTTTAGCCTCAACCACACACAATTGGGCAAGGGGATTTACTGGTTGCAACTCCGCACCGAAAAGGAGATGTTAAACAGGAAATTGGTATTAATACGATGAAATAAATAAGGTAAGGAGGTGTTTATATGATAAAAATGCTCTTTTTAGCATTAATTTTCTCCCAGTGGGAGATTGAAGAGGTTGATAGTGTGGTCTCTTCCGTTGAGACTTCAATCACCATTGATACGGGAAATTACCCTCACATCGCTTACCCTTACTACCAGGATTTGGGAGGGAATCTTTATTTAGGAGGAATCAGGTACGCTAAAAGAAAGCCCACGGGCTGGGATTTTCAATGGGTTGATACTGCTACAAATATATACTTTTCTAATTCAAGATTATTTCTTGACAGATATAATCACCCTCACATCGCTTATACAAAAGACACCACTTGTATCAAATATGCCTATTATGACGGCAATTCTTGGCGGATTTCAACCGTTGACAGTTCCCACAGCGGGTATTTTTATGGATATCGGTGCCTTGATATGATGTTAGCAGAGGACAGCATCCCTCATCTCAGTTACCCATTTTTTAATCATTCTGATTCCACATATGGGGTGAGATATGCCTGTAAAAGCGGTGATAGTTGGCAGATTTTGACCCTGTGGGAAGAAAGGGGGTTTGATTGCCCTTTCACCTCTATCGCCCTTGATAACAATGGGCATCCGTTTATAGCATTTAATCATAACCGCCAAAATCCACGTATTTCTTATCTCTGCTGCGTCTACTTTACCGGTCAGAACTGGAAGATAGATACCATTCAAGAATCTCCTAACAGTTATGCCTATATCCCTTTTTCAATCAAAATTAACGAGAATAACCACCCTTGTCTCGTATACCTTTTTGACTTTCACATCTTTTATGGAGAAAAGATTGGTGACCGCTGGGAAATTGAGATTCTTTGCGCAAGTTCTTATTGTTCCGCGGCTGGCGATTTGGAAATGAATGTTAACGAACCCTCTTTTGTATTCAGTTCCACATTTGACCCGGTTCGTTATGTATATAGAATTGATACAATTTGGTGGAGAGAAGTGGTAGAACCTAACTATGCCGCACTTTTTCCTTCATTGGCTAAAGATAGAAACGGTGGGATGCATGTTTCCTACTGTCGGGTAACAGGTAAGATCTGTTATGCCAAAAGGACCCTTTCGGAGATAAAGGAGAAGGGGAGGCAGAAAATTTCTCCAACAGAACCTTTACTTAAAACTTATCCCAATCCTGGAAGTGGTATTGTTCATCTCTATTGCCCGTTATCCGCTGAGAAAATAAAAATTTACAACATTACAGGGAAAGTAGTTAAAGAGGAGAAGTTAAATAAAGGAAAAATTTTCTTAAAGGATATAAAACCTGGCGTTTATATCCTAAAGATAAAGACCAAAGGGGAGGAATTTATTCAAAAACTGATAATAAAATAAAGGAAATAAGAGTATTGATCCTGCTTACTGATCTTGATTTAAGAACATTAAATTATTCTTTAAATTTTGCCCTAATAATTTGGGAGAGAGGATTGAAAGAGGAAGGGGAGAAGTGAGGGGCAGAAGGATGGGGCAGAAGAGGGGTGGAGGGAGAGAAGAAGAAACTGGTAGAGGAAAGAGAAGAGAAAGGAGGGGAGGAAGGGGGGGGAAAATTAGGGAAGAGAGGGGAGAAGGGATTAGGGGAGAAAATGAGGGAAGAGTTAGTCTTATTTACCCCCCCAGGGATGCCGTAGGGGGGACTGACCCCTATCTTTTATCTTTTAAGTAAAATGGCTTTAAGTTGTTGAAAATAAATAACTTAAAGCATTTTGCCCTTTAATAAAAAGTTATCTCATCAGATAATTTTTGTGAAGAGTAAAAAGGTATCAAATTCTTTTAACATTTTAGAGGCATTATAGCCAAGTGAAATTTCAATTTGACATTTTTCTTTTTTTTACTAAAATTTGCGTTAAAATATAATTTATGGGGAGGAAAAATGAAGGTATACATAGATGAGGAGCTCTGCACGGGTTGCGAGTTATGTGTCACCTCCTGCCCGGATATATTTGAGATGAAAGGCGATGTGGCTAGTGTAAAGGTTGATGTTGTCCCCGAAGCCGCCGAAGCGGATGTCCGGCAAGCAGCGGAAGATTGTCCGGTTAACGCG
>JBDRWI010000110.1:0-5007 GCA_039802265.1 Caldifarciminota bacterium
TCACCTTAGAAATATTAAAAGGGATACCGGTCTACGAGAAGGATATTGACTTTGAGATTACCACCCCAACCGGCGCTTTACTTATAAAATCATTAGTCAAAAAATTTTGCCCTTTACCTTTAATGAAAATAGAAAGGATTGGTTACGGCACCGGTACCTTTGACCTCAAAGAGCCTAATCTTTTAAGGGCAATCGTTGGCAAATTGGAAGAGAAACCGAAGCAAATCTTTCTAATTGAGACCAATGTTGACAACACCTCACCCGAGATCTTGGGCTATCTAATGGAGAAATTATTAAAGAAAGGGGCTTTGGATATTTATTTCACACCAATCTATTGTAAAAAGAACCGCCCCGGGATAAAGATTTCCGTTATGACAAAAGAAGATAAGAGAGATGAGATGATTGATGAGATTTTTTCTCAAACCAAGACCTTAGGGGTAAGGGTCTATCCCGTAGAAAGATATGAGGCGGAGAGGGAGATAAAAGAGATTAAGACCGAATACGGCAAAGTGAGATTAAAGATTGGCCGGTGGCGGGGGAAAGAGATAAACCTTGCCTTGGAATATGAAGATTTAAGAAAGATAGCCGAAGAGAAAGGCGTCCCCTTGAAAGAAGTTTACGAAAAACTTATCCCCTTGACAAAGGGGATTTATTAAGTATAATAAAAATATGAAAATTTATTTCGGAGGTGAAAGATGAGAAAGGATTTTTTAATTAAAGCCCTGTCGCTTATTTTAATTCTTGGGGCGATAACATCTTTCAGTTGCAAAAAGAAAGAGGAAAAGGTGATTCTTAGTGAAAAGACGAAACTCCCCGAGGAAAATCCTGATTTGCAGAAGGTTATAATTCGTGGCGACACCTTGCGATTTATCTATAAAGCCGGCGCTAAAAAGCCTGAATTTAAATCTGGAGATATTCTCATTGGTCAAACCGATGAAGGTTATCTAAAAAAGGTTCTCTCAACCACCACAAGGGGTGATACACTTATTCTTATTACCGAACAAGCCTCTCTTACTGATGCGATAAAGAAATGTGAGATTGAAACTACCTTTGCCCTTTTTCCTGAAGAAAAAAGAAAAATGGGAAGTATAAAAGAAGATACAACCTTTACTGATAGAGAAGGTAGAAAGTATCAAATGACGGTCCAATCCGATGACTTTTTGGTTGAACCTATACCTGAACAATTTGAATTTAAGATAAAACTACCGAATATGAGAATTGAAATTAGAGACATCTCAGGCAATTTAGCTGCTTTTCTTGCCGCTGATACTGTCATTTTAACAAAAAGGGTTGATATTAATATCGGTGTTCAGATTGATTGGTTTGAGGTTAAGGAGTTTCACTGCATTGCTCACACATCCGATGGTTTAGAGTTCAAGAATGCTCAGGTTGGACTAGAGAAGTCAATTACCAAGGAAGTGGAAAAACTCCTGAAGAGCCTGCCTTTGGGAAAGGTGGTTATCTGTGCTGGTCCTGTGCCAGTAGTTTTTATTTTCTCTCTTGATGTTTATGGTGGAGTGGATGCGAACCTCTCAATTAGTGTGAGTTGTAATATTTCCAATCAGATTAATCTCAACTCCAATGCTTCTCTTGGTGCAAGGTACACCGATGGCGACTGGTCACCGGTCAATAATTGGACATTGACTGGAGATGCCGATTTCTATACCAGTCCGGGAGGCTCAATTTCCGCTTCACTTGAAGGTTTTATCAAAGGTGGTATCGCTTCAAAACTTTATGGAGTCGCTGGTCCTTATCTCTATGTTAAACCCTATCAATATGATGAACTAACTTACCCGCCATTTGAGTTCGAGTTGGGAGTAGGTCTTGGTGCTGGTTTGGCGTTTCAAGTTAAAATCCTCAGTTGGAGACTGGCAGAGTTTAATTGGACATTTGCCGATTTTAAAAAAGAACTGATACATTCTACTACACCACCTGCTAACAATCCACCCAATACCCCTCAAACTCCTTCTGGTCCTTCCAGTGGTCAGGTGAATGTCTCTTACAATTTTACTACCTCAACCACCGACCCGGATGGAGATTCTGTTGCCTATCAGTTTGATTGGGGAGATGGGAACCAGTCAAATTGGAGTAGTTTTTTGCCAAGCGGGACTTCAATAACAATGGCAAAATCCTGGTCCAATGCCGGGACATATTCTATCAAAGCAAGGGCAAAGGATAAAAAGGGAGGTATTTCTGATTGGTCAAACGGACATCAAATCACAATCTCCGCTACTGGCGGTGCGCTTGATACACTTGTAAATGACGATGGTTCACCCGTAGGTGCATTTAATGACCTGGATTATTATGCGAGCCGATTCTCCCCCGTCTCTCGGTGTATTTTAAAGGAAGCGATGATCGCTTTCTATGTACCAAGGGATTCTTCATTTATTTCTCAATTATGTAGTTTATTCATTTGGAGTAATACCAGCAGTAATACGCCAGGTAACCGTCTGGCCGTTGGAACTTTTCTCATACCGACAATCCCCTCCGGGTACTGGGCCTGGGTAATTGCTGACCTATCTTCGTTTAACCTTTCATTCACTACAGATTTTTGGATTGGCTATAAAAAACTCACTTTAAGACCCCCGTTTGGGCTTTCGGATGGCACGCCCTCTTATCCTAATAAGAACATGTACACGAACAGTCCGCAATCCGGTTGGAATTCGTGGACAGCAGGAGATTTCTTAGTTAGAGCAATAGTGGAGTATACTACCCCAAATATTATGGACACGCTCGGTAGGATGTATTCTAATATTCTTTTGTTAGATAAAGGTATAGTTTCCGTTGCAAGAGAGTTCTTCGGGTCTGAACTAAATGAGATTAACATAAAAATTTTGGAAAAGTAGAAAAGGAAAGTTAATAGATTCTCTCAATACCCAAGAGAATATGAATAATAAGCAAAATCCTAAAAGGTCTCAGGATAAATCCTTAAAAGAAATGGATAAAGAGACAAGAAGCTTATAGATTTAGAAACGAAGATGATTTTTCGGAAACGGGTATTATCAGCCGGCACTATTTGACAAAGAGCCATTTTTTATTTTTCTTATTATAAAAAGATATGCTGGATTTAGAGAAAAAGATGACAACTGTTCCATTCACAAGAAGGGATTTACTAGATAAGATTCGGGTTAATATACCAAACGTTAACCTTATAGGTACTTTGGTTTCTGGGATAGTTGACAATCGGCTAAGTATGTGTAGAATATGTAGGTTATGATGGTGATAAAGGGTTTTAGTAGAAAGAGAAACTCTTTGCAACCCTTCCCGAAAGTAGTAAAGAATCAAAAAAGGAAATGCCTAATCAAAAATATAAGAGATGGAGGTGATTATGCGGAATAAAACAAAAGGTGTAATTGGAGTAATAATCGGGTGCCTAATTATCAGCCTCATCAGCTGTAAAAAACTACCCGGACCTTATTCCAATCTGAGTGACACTACCACCAGGGCAATTAAGACAAATATAATCCAGATTGAAACTGGAAGAAGTAGCCCTGGCTGGGTTAAGGTTTACCTCTCCGTGACTAATCAAAATGGGACGCCTCTGGAGAACTTTACCGTTGCTAATTTTGAAGTTACTGAAGGGACCATCCCAGTTAAATTAGGTGAAATAACTCTTGCTTCTTTTGAAGAAAGTGGTCAGCCAATCGCCACACCATTAATTATGGATTACAGCGGCAGCATGTCAGGACAGCCAATTAGAGATATGGAGACAGCGGTAAAATCTTTCATTGGAAAGATGCAAACTCCGGATAAGGGGGAAATAATAAAGTTCTCTTCCTATGTGGAGGTCGTTCAACCATTCACCACGGATAAGAATTTATTAATCGCTGCCGTAGATAGGAGTTGGCCCGGAGCAGGTCATTACACTGCCTTATGGGATGCCTTGTATACCGGTATCACAGATGCCACTGGCCAGACTGGTCTAAGAGCGGTTTTAGGATTCACTGATGGTTATGAAAATGCCTCCTCTCACACCTGGTCGCAACTGATTCAACATGCCCTCTCTTCTAAAATAGCGATTTACTCAATTGGGTTAGGTAATTGTGACTCAATCAAACTTAAAACTTTATCTGATACCACCGGTGGTAGGTCCTTTTATGCCCCTACCTCAGAAGAACTTAAAGAAATTTACGACCTAATTTCTGGGCAGATACGGAAATGTTATACTCTAAAATGGAACGTCAAATCGCAACCTGGTCAAACAGTTCAGGTTAAGATTAAAACCACCTATGAATGCGCCAATGGGACATTTGAATGCACCTCAACAGGTTCATTCGTGGCACCTTGAGATTAGAAAGTAACGGCACGGGTTAAATATCTAAATATTTGATCCTAAACGAACAGTTGTGAATGAATTTGGGTGGAGAATAAGTAAATTAAAATTGATTCAAAAAGCGACTAAGGGAACTATAATAAGGTGAGAGGGAAAGTAAGTTATAAGGCAAAATAGGAGCCAACTTACAAAATACCTAAAAAGTGTCTTAGAAGTAAATAAAAGGACTCTCTCCAATGGAAAATATGTCTATGTGACGAACGCGGGTAGCGACAATGTTTCGGTGATTCGCACCTCAGACAATACCGTCGTGGCAACAATTCCGGTCGGAGACTGTCCTTTTGGTGTGGCGGCACTGCCCAATGGCAACTATCTCTATGTGGCAAATTTTTTGAGCCACAATGTTTCGGTGATTGGTCGCCGATAGGGAAAATTCCAGCGGAGTCAGCAACCATAAAGGTCTCCTTGAGTTTTAGAAAGTTAGGGGATAATAGAATATAGAAACAAATATCGCCTATCTTAAACTTAATCACGGATTGGGTCTCGTCTCTTTTTTCACTCAAATGAGATTTCTTCGCCTTCTGTGCATAATGACATTCGGAGTTAAGTCGTAAGACTTTTATAAAATCCTTATCCCTCGTAACCTCTAAGGAGTTCCAAGGCGAAAATCTAATCTTATTAAAAATTGGTAATTCATCAAATTGAAATATTAATGTCATTCATATTTTTGCTAG